>JADFMW010000204.1 GCA_022563655.1 Pseudomonadota bacterium | reverse complement strand
CCTGATCGCCGAGCGCGCCCGCGCCGCCGGGATCGTCGAGGTGGTGCTCGACCGCGGCGGCTACAAGTATCACGGCCGGGTGAAGGCCCTGGCGGAAGCGGCCCGCGAAGGCGGGCTGTCGATGTAGGATCGGACGACGATGGCGCAGATCGAGACACGGGGCCACGACGAGGCCGAACTCGTCGACAAGCTGGTCAGCATCAACCGCGTGGCCAAGGTGGTGAAGGGCGGGCGCCGCTTCGGCTTCGCCGCGCTCATCGTGGTGGGCGACACCAAGGGCCGCGTCGGCTTCGGCTCGGGTAAGGCGCGCGAGGTGCCCGAGGCGATCCGCAAGGCCACCGAGCGGGCCAAGCGCAACCTGGTTCGCGTGCCGTTGCGCGAGGGCCGCACGCTGCACCACGATGTCTCCGGACACTTCGGCGCCGGCCACGTGGTGCTGCGACCGGCGCCGCCGGGCACCGGAATCATCGCCGGCGGGCCCATGCGCGCGGTGTTCGAGACCCTCGGCGTGCAAGACGTGGTGACCAAGTCGGTGGGAAGCTCGAACCCGTACAACATGATCAGGGCCACGTTCGAGGCGCTGGGACAGTTGATGTCGCCGCGCCAGGTTGCCGCCAAGCGCGGCAAGAAGGTGGGCGACATCATCGGTCGCCGCGAGAAGAGTCCGGGCAAGCGCACGGCGGGCAAGGAGCAGGAGTAGTAACTCGATGGCCGCCAAGGACAAGACCAAGGTCGTCCGCGTCACCCAGATCGGCAGCCCCATCGGCCGCCGCAGGGATCAGCGCCAGACGCTGATCGGGCTCGGCCTGAACAAGATGCACCGCACCCGCGAGCTGGAGGATACGCCGTCGGTGCGCGGCATGATCAACAAGATCCCGCATCTGGTGCGGGTCGAGGACGTCGAGTGACGCGCGCTCGGCGGTGCGAGGGATAGGTGCGATGAGGCTGAACACCATTTCCGACATCTCCGGCGCCCGCAAGCCGCGCCGGCGTGTCGGCCGCGGCATCGGCTCGGGCAAGGGCAAGACCGCGGGCCGTGGCCACAAGGGGCAGAAGTCGCGCAGCGGCGTGGCGCTCAAGGGCTTCGAGGGCGGCCAGATGCCGATTTATCGGCGGCTGCCCAAGCGCGGTTTCAAGAACCCGTTCAGGAAGCGCTTCGAGGTGGTCAACCTCGACCGGCTGCAAACGGCGCTCGATGCGGGTAAGATCGGCGCCGGCAAGCCGGTCGACCGGGCTGCGCTGGTGACCGCCGGCCTCGTCCGGCCCGGTCGCGACGGCGTGCGCCTGCTCGCGCGCGGCAAGATCAAGACGGCGCTGACCATCGAGGTGGACGGGGCGTCGAAGGCGGCGGTCGCCGCGGTCGAACAGGCCGGCGGTAAGGTGGTGCTGCCCGCGAAGACTGCCAAGACTGCCAAGACGGCCGAGACGGCCGAGACGCCGTCGTCGTAACGGAGGAACAAGGACATGGCCTCGGCCGCCGAACAGCTCGCCGCGAACCTCAACTTCGCCGCCATCGGCAAGGCGACGGAGCTCAAGAAGCGGCTGTGGTTCACGCTGGGCGCGCTGATCGTCTTTCGGCTCGGGACGTACATACCGATTCCCGGCGTCGACCCTTCCGTCATGAAAGACATCTTCGATCAGAACGCCGGCGGCATCCTTGGCATGTTCAACATGCTGGCCGGCGGCGCGCTCGGGCGCATGACGATCTTCGCCCTCGGCATCATGCCGTACATCTCTGCGTCGATCATCATCCAGCTTCTCACCACCGTCTCGCCGCACCTCGAACAGCTCAAGAAGGAGGGCGAGGCCGGGCGCAAGAAGATCAATCAATATACGCGCTACGGCACCGTTGTCCTCGCGACGCTGCAAGGCTACGGCATCGCCGTGGGGCTCGAGGGCATGACCGGCTCGCAAGGCAGCGCGGTGATCGACCCCGGCCTGTTCTTCCGCTTTCAAGCTGTCATTACGCTGGTTGGCGGCACCGTCTTCCTGATGTGGCTTGGCGAGCAGATCACCGCGCGCGGCGTCGGCAACGGCATCTCGCTGATCATCTTTTCCGGCATCGTCGCCGACCTGCCGAGGGCCCTCGCTTTCACGTTGGAGCAGGGCCGCACCGGGGCGCTGTCGGCGTTTTTCATTATCTTCCTCATCGTGATGGTCGTCGTCGTGGTGACCTTCATCGTGTTCATCGAGCGCGCCCAGCGGCGCATCCTGGTGCAGTACCCCAAGCGCCAAGTCGGCTCCCGGATGTTCGGTGGCGAGGGCTCGCACCTGCCGCTCAAATTGAACACCGCCGGCGTGATCCCGATGATTTTCGCCAGCTCGATCCTGTTGCTGCCGCTCACCGTCGCCGGCTTCAACGCCGGCCAGGGACCGGAGTGGCTGAGCACCATCGCCACGTATCTCGGCCGTGGCCAGCCGCTGTTCATGCTGCTTTACGGGGCCGGCGTCGTCTTCTTCTGTTTCTTCTACACGGCGATCGTCTTCAATCCCGTCGATACCGCCGACAACCTCAAGAAGTTCGGCGGCTTCATCCCCGGCATTCGACCGGGCAAGAACACCGCCGAGTACCTCGATTACGTGCTCACGCGACTGACCACCGTCGGCGCCGTCTATCTCGCGGTCATCGCGCTGGTACCGCAGTTGCTGATCGGGCGCTCTCCGGTGCCGTTTTTCTTCGGCGGCACCTCGATGTTGATCGTCGTCAACGTCACCATGGATACGGTGGCGCAAGTTCATTCCCATCTGCTCGCCCACCAGTACGAGGGGCTGATCAAGAAGGCCAAACTGCGGGGGAGACGCGGGTGAAGCTCATCTTGTTGGGGCCGCCCGGCGCCGGTAAGGGTACGCAGGCGAAACGCATCGAGAACGACTATGGCTTGGTCCAGCTGTCGACCGGCGACATGCTGCGCGCCGCGGTCGCCGCCGGCACCGACGTCGGCCGTGAGGCCCGTGACATCATGACGGTCGGCCGCTTGGTGCCTGACGACATCGTGGTGTCGATCATCGCCGAGCGAATCGACAAACCCGATTGCGCCAAGGGCTTCATACTCGACGGCTTCCCGCGCACCCTCGCCCAGGCCGAGGCGCTCGACAAGATGCTCTCCGAGAAGGGGGACGGCATAGACCGGGTTATCGAGATCAAGGTCGATCCCGAGGCGCTGATCGAGCGCATTTCGGGGCGATTCTCGTGCTCGGGGTGCGGCGCCGCCTATCACGATCGATTCAACCGTCCGAAGGTCGCCGACGTGTGCGACGTATGCGGCGGCACCAAGTTTGCGCGGCGCCCGGACGACAGCGCCGACACGGTAGGCGCCCGGCTCGCGGCCTATAATGACGAGACCGCGCCGTTGCTGCCCTACTACCGGGCGCTCGGGGTGCTGCGGTCGATCGACGGCATGGCCGGGATCGACGAGGTAACGCGCGAGCTCCTTCTCACCCAACACACGCAGAATGTCGTGCGGGTTGGGGGAGCCGTCCATCAAAGACTCACCGACCTTGACCCGATCGCCTTCCACGGTGACTCGCTCTACGACGAGGCGTAGGAGCTGCTGCCTCTCCTCAAGATTCATAGCGTCTAGCCCCTGTGCCACCCGGTTACAGAAGGTCTCCATCTGATCAAGGGCGATTCGGCTTGACTCTTCCTGCCTCGACCTACGTTCAACGTCCAAGACCATCCTCTCAAGCTCTTGGCGTTGCTGCTTAAGCTTCTCCATCTCGGCCTTATATCGATCCAGATCCATTGCCTCATTAACATAGGCGTTGGT
>JADFMW010000026.1 GCA_022563655.1 Pseudomonadota bacterium | reverse complement strand
CCCCGGGCGCCTGGCCCCAGGCGCCTGGCGCCGAGACGGGGCGCGGAGACGGGCCTACCCTATCCGCATGATCTCGATTAAGAAACATCTCGGCGACGAGCCGTCTCCGGCGGCCGGCAACGGAAGCTATTTGGGCACAATCGAGTGCATACTGAGCGTTACCGAGGAGCGCATGCCCTCGGGCGACGAGGAAGAACGAGCGCGCTTCGCCAGCCAGCTATCCGCGTGGCTCGAGCGCTTGGCCGATCCGAAGCAAAGCGGGAAAGGCGGAACATCCGACGACGATGTCGCCGAAATTCTGCATTCGCGATGGGACGCGATGGAGCGCGATTTCAGCAAGCGGGAGCAGGAGTTTACTGGAATCATCGGTCTGCTCGCGGAAACAGCCGCGAAGCTCGACCAGTCCAACCGGGGTTACTACGAGAAACTCCATCAGTCGGTGCGATCGCTGAAAACCGTCGGAAATACGGAGGATATCTCGGCCCTGCGGCGCGCTCTCTCGGAGCGGGTCGGTCAGCTGGAAACGACCGTGAGCCGGCAGCAAACCGAGTCAGGAAAAGTCATGGCGGAACTGCAGACGGGTATTCAGCGCGTGCGCACCGAAGCCCAGGTGATTAGCAAGTTTGTCTCGACCCAGGCGCTGAACCGCATGCCGGGACGCCGTCATGCCGAACGGTATCTCGGGGATCTGGCGCGCCAAAAAGTCCCCTTTGTCTTGGCCGTCATTCGGCTCGAAAAACTCGATTCCCTGAGCCGCCGTCACGACGACAAGGCCGCCGAGCAGGTGGTTCAGCATTTCTTGTCGCTGCTTCGCGGCTCGTTGCGGCAGCAGGTGTATCTCTACCGCTGGAATCGTGATACGATCGTCGCTCTGGGCGATACGATCAGCCTCTCGGAGCTTGGCGAGCCGCTTCGAGAGCTTACCGGGCAGGTCGCCAGGGACGGGCTCCGCCTCGACGAGATCAGCGCGCGGCCCATCGGCCTCCATCCCCGGTACACGATCCAGGAAGTGCCTGGCGGCACTCCGCTGGATGAAACCATCAGGCACATCGAACAATTCTCGGGCGACAAGGCATAAGAACCGGTTCTGCTTCTACTCGGTCGCCGCCGCGGGCTCGGCCGGCGCCGCGTCCGCCGGGTCCGCGCCGTCCACACGCTTGCGCCGCGACCACCGGCTCAAGAAGGCTTCCTTCTTTTCGCTCATGGCTTCTCGCTCATGGCTTCTCACTCATGGCGCGGCTTGCCGCGCGAGGCCGGTGAAAGCCCGTGGGCGTGCTCTTGTTTACGCTCGCGTTGCTCGAACCACTTCTTCCTCTTGCGCTTCTTTGCGAAAGGCTCGTCGACGTGGTGCTTGGCGACGTACTCCTGTACCCACACCCTGACCGCCTCTGGCATGGGCACCCGCTCGACCATCTCGCCGGTCGCGGTAGCGTCGAGGTAAGCGGCCGCTTCAAAGGGGCACGCCGTCACCAGGAACGGCCGCGGCACGCCGTCGTCGTCCTCGTCGCCCTCGTCGTCGTCATCGAAGCGCAGCACGACATAGACCATCGGCACCCCCTCGTCCGAGATGTTGTGCTGGTACCCCACGGTATCGCTGCGGTGAAGCTCGAGTGCGAGGGTGGCGGCGTGGTACTGCACCCAACCGGGACCGTTGCGCAACTGGCGCGCTTCGTCGATCTCGGGTGCGCCGGGGATGACGGCCACCGCGCGCCAGCTCACCGACTGCCACGGATTGTCGATCTCGCGCCGCTCGATAACGACACCGAGCGGCATGGTCTGGGACGTCGAGAGCACCTATCGTTACCCCTATCGAAACGCATCGATTCACGCAATAAACTAATGAGTCACTTACCGCCTACCCAGCCGATTGGCAAGCGGGGCGGTACCAGCCATACGCCGCGGGGCCGTCGAGGCGGGCGAGGCGGGCGAGCCAGGCGAGCATGGCCGCGGCCCCGTGCGGGCCGCCGCCGGTGTCATCGCGGCGCCGATCTGCCCGTCCGTGCAGCGGGGTTGCTAATCTTCCGGATTCGGCCCCATAGTGTATGGACGCCGCCGCACGAAGAGAGTTTTACATTTGCAGTCAGACACTTAGCGTATAAGCTCGAACTCGGCCGGCGGTTGGCTCTAGTCGAGGGGTTTTCGCTCGACGACGGCCGCGGCGCCTTCTCGGGATGAGACTCGCCACGCGGCCGGCTCATGACGTTTCCGGGTTCGGCCGGCTTCCGCAGCAACAGGTTTCCGCAGCAACAGGGACGAAAAAAAATGCACGCGCAATTTGCTCATCGGGTTGCTCACCGGGTGATCTCGCGCCTCGCCCGCCTCTCTTGGCGCCGGTGGGCGCCGTGAGCGAGCTGAGCCAGGCGCTCGCGACCGCGCTGTCGCTCATCGTCGCGCTCGACGCCGATCTCCTCGAGATCGTCGGCTTGAGCCTGCGCGTCAGCCTGAGCGCGGTGGCGATCGCGGCGGCGATCGGCCTGCCCCTGGGCGGGGCCGTCGCGCTGTTTCGCTTCCCCGGCCGCGGCTTCGTCGCGGCGCTCATGAACGCGATGATGGGCCTGCCGCCGGTGGTGGTGGGGCTGGTCGTCTACCTGTTGCTGTCGCGGGCGGGGCCGTTCGGCGTGTTCGGGCTGCTGTTCACGCCGACGGCGATGATCATTGCCCAATGCCTGCTGGTGATACCGATCATCGCCGCGCTCACCCGCCAGGTGGTCGAGGACCTGTGGAAGGAGTATGGCGAGCAGCTCCGTTCGCTCGGCGCGCACACCAGGCGCGCGCTCCCCACCCTGTTGTGGGACGCGCGCTTCACCCTGGTGACGGTGATTCTTGCCGGCTTCGGCCGCGCCATCGCCGAGGTCGGGGGGGTGATGATCGTCGGCGGCAACATCGACCACGTGACCCGCGTGATGACCACCGCGATCACGCTCGAGACCAGCAAGGGCAACCTGGTATTGGCGCTGGCGCTCGGCGTGGTGCTGATCGCGCTGGCGCTCGGAGTCGCCGCGGCGGCGCAGGTGGTGAGCAGCGCGGCCCGGGCGCGCGGCGAGTGAACACCGCCGGGCAGCGCAGCGTCATTCCCGGCCCCAACGGCGCCGGCAAGAGCCTCACGTCAGGCCGCGCCATGGCCTGATCCGGCCGGTCGCCGGAAGCGTGCATTGGCTCGGACCGGGCGCGGCGCGGGCGGGCGAGCAACAGCGGCTAACGATCGCTCGCGCTTGGCCGACTGATGACGACCGTCGCCCGCCGCACCAAGCGAGGGCAACGCCGTCACCCCCTACCGACAAGGAGCTCCGATCTCCGACGAAATACGGCGGTTGGCGCGGGTCGCCACTCGCGCCACGCCCGCGCGGGTCGGTCTCTATACGTAAAATTGTTGCAGATTTTCCCTATATTGGCTATTACCGGCAAAATACACTGCAATACAGGCATGCACATGCGCGTTGAGCCTTATGGAACAGTACGCGTGCGCCCACCTCCGCGTCGTCGCAGCGACGCACGTGGCGAGCACGCCAGCCAAGGTGCAAGGCCCCAGGGTGCAGGGCCCCAGGGTGCAGGGCCCCAGGGTGCAAGGCCCCAGGGTGCAAAGCCCGTGAAATTGGCCGACTCGATCCTGCCTTTGTGTCTCGATCGCGTTTGTTACGACGCGGGTGGCCAGCGGCTGATCCACAACCTTTCGTGCACGCTTTCCGCAGGCTCGCGCAGCATCATCCTCGGCCCCAATGGCGCCGGAAAGACCCTTACGCTTAGGCTGTGCCACGGCTTGCTTCGGCCCACCGCCGGGAGCGTGCGTTGGCTCGGTCCGGCCGCGGCGCGGGCGGGCGAGCGCCAGGCCATGGTGTTCCAGCGGCCGGTGATGCTGCGCCGCTCGGCCGCGGCCAATATCGCATACGCGCTCGCGCTGCGCGGCGTCGCCCGCCGCCGCCGCAGCGAGCCCGTGGCCCGGGCGCTGGCGCTGGTAAACCTCGACGCGGTCGCCCGCAGCCCGGCGCGCGCGCTTTCGGTGGGCGAGCAGCAGCGACTGGGGATCGCCCGCGCTTGGTCGACCGAGCCCGAGGTGCTGTTCCTCGACGAGCCGACGGCGAACCTGGATCCGGCGGCAACGCGCGCGGTCGAGAAGGCGATCCAAACCATCCATGACGCCGGCGCCAAGATCGTCATGACCACCCACGACCTGGGCCAGGCGCGCAGGCTCGCCGACGAGGTGTTGTTCATGCACCGCGGCCGGCTCGTCGAGCGCGCCCCCGCGGCCGACTTCTTCGCCGGCCCGAAAACCCGCGAGGCGGAGGCTTTCCTGGAGGGCGAGCTGCTGTGGTGAGCCACCGAGACAACAAGGACAAGGAGAGAAAAATGGCGAATTTCCACCACCTGTGCGCCAGAGGCCACCTGTGCGCCAGAGGCCACCTGTGCGCCAGAGGAAGGTGCGCCAGAGGATTTCGACCAACCCTGACGGCGGTCGTCGCGGCTCTCGTTCTTGCACTCCTCGCGTCAGGTACGACGGCACAGCAAAGGTTCATCATTCTCGCTTCCACGACCTCGACCGCGAACTCGGGGCTGTTCGACTACATTCTGCCGAAGTTTACCGCGCGTACCGGGATCGACGTGCGGGTGGTCGCGGTGGGCACCGGCGCGGCGCTCAGGCTCGGCGTGAACGGCGATGCGGACGTCGTTTTGGTGCACGCCCGCGCGGCCGAAGAACGCTTCGTCGCCGCAGGCCACGGCGTCGCCCGCCACGCGGTCATGTACAACGACTTCGTCGTCGTTGGCCCGGCCGCCGACCCGGCCGGCGTGCGGGGCATGGGCGACGCCCCCGCCGCCCTGCGCGCGATCGCGGGCGCCGGGTCGCCGTTCGTGTCGCGCGGCGACGACAGCGGCACCCACAAGGCCGAACTGCGGCTGTGGGCGGCGGCGGGCGTCGACCCGAGCAAGCAATCGGGGCAGTGGTACTTGGAGACCGGCAGCGGCATGGGCGCGACGCTCAATACCGCACAGGCGATGGGCGCTTATGCGCTCAGCGACCGCGGCACTTGGCTGAGCTTCGAGAACCGCGGCGATCTCGTGATCCTCGTCGAGGGCGATGAGCGGCTGTTCAACCCCTACGGCGTGATTCTCGTCAACCCGGCACGCCACCCCCACGTCAAGGCGGAGGAAGGCCGCGCCTTCATCGCGTGGCTCACCTCGCCCGAGGGCCAGCGGGCGATCGAGGAATTTAGCGTTGGCGGCGAGCAGCTGTTCGTTCCCAACGCCGCGACTCCCCGGCCATGAACGCGAGCGACCCTACGCTGGCATGCGCGCTGCCGCGGCGTTAGGAAACTTGGCGCGCCCGCGTGGCCTAGGGGCTGTTGTACACCACTGTACCCAGGCCCGAGCAATCGTAACCGCCGAGCGCGGCGGCGTGGCTCGCGAAGGCCTCGGTTCGCGTGAACGCGAGGAGACGCTGGAGCGGTGGTTCGAAGTAGTGGCGCCGGCGCATCACCAAATCGAACCGCTCGCGGTGCAGCGCCACGAAGTCGAGGCGGAGCTGGCGCGCGACGGCGGCGACGGCGAGACCGGCGTCGACCTTGCCCTCGAGCACGGCGAGAGCGAGGTCGGTCTCGCTGCGCGCCGGGTCGGGAGCGAGATCGAGATCGGAAAGTTTGAGTCCCGATTCGGCAAGCAAATGTGCAAACAGCAGCTGGCTGCCGGCCCCGGGCTGGCGCGGCATGACCCGCGCGCCGCGCTCGCGCAGGTCGGCAAGGCCTTCGATGCCCAGCGGATTGCCCGGCGCCACCACCAGCCCCTGCTCGCGCCACGCCCACTCCAGCACGACGACGCCGAGGCCGGCGAGGCCCTGTTGCACCATCGGCAGGTTGTACTCGCCCGAACCGGCGTCAAGCACGTGCAGACCACACACCGCCGCCTCGCCGGCGGCGAGGCGCTCAATGCCGTCGAGGCTTCCGCCCGGGAGCATGGCGAGGCCCGAGTCCGCCTGCATGAGGCACCACTCGAGCAACGGGTCGTGGCTGCCGGCGACGACGGGCGGCGGCGGCGGGGTGGTGTCGCGAGCCGGCTGGAGCGCGGCGCTCTGGGTGATCCATAGGTCGATGAGACGCTTGGGAAACAGCCACTTACCGGTGACCCGCGTGCATGGTATGCGCCGCGCCTTCACCAGGGCGTAGACCTTGCGCTCCTTGAGACGTAGGTAATCGGCCACCTCATGGGTGTTCATCATCTCGGGCACGATCGCGTCACTGCTCCCTTGGTTTTGCCCACACTAGCCCGTACTGGGCCGTACTGGGCCCTACTGGGCCGTACTGGGACAGTATAACCCCGGGGGCCGCGATTTGTCTGGACGCCAGCCGACGAATCGCCCACATAGTTTCGTGTCGAAATTTTCTCGAGAAGGGCCTATAAGCGGCCGGCGCGGAGCGGCCGACACGATGGCCGCGCGATACGTGAACATACCGGCGGTCTACGGCGGATATAGGGCATGAAGATCAAGGACAAGCGCGTGCTCATCTGCGATTGCGAGGGGACGATGCCGCTCGATGCGAGGGCCCTCGCGAAGGCGTGCCACGGCGATGCCCCGACCGTGCATACCCAGCTCTGCCGCAGCCAGCTCGGCGAGTTCCAGCGCGCCATTGTCGGCGAGCAGCCCGTGCTGGTGGCGTGCACCCAGGAAGCGCCGCTGTTCGGCGAGGTCCACGAGGACAGCAACCCGAAGGCGCAGATCAGCTTCACCAACATCCGCGAGCGCGCCGGCTGGTCCGGCGAAGCCAAGCATGCGACCGCCAAGATCGCGGCGCTGTTGGCCGAAGCCGCGCTCGACATCCCGCCGACGCGAACGGTGAGCATGGAATCCAAAGGCGTCACCCTGGTCTACGGCCGGGACGAGACGGCGATCGAAGCCGCCAAGCAGCTCGCCGGCCGGCTCGACGTCACCGTTCTGCTCACCCGGCCCGAGGACGTGCTGCCGCCCAGGATTATCGAGGTGCCCGTGTTCAAGGGCACGATTACCCAGGCCCGCGGCCACCTGGGCGCCATCGAGCTTACGATCGATGATTACGCCGCCATGGTGCCGTCCTCGCGCGGCGAACTGGACTTCGGCGCGCCGCAGAACGGCGCCACCTCGAAATGCGACCTGCTCCTCGACCTGACCGGCGGCGCGCCCCTGTTCCCGGCGCCCGAGAAACGCGACGGCTACTTCAACCCCGACCCCGGGAACCCGACCCTGGTGCAAAAGGCGTTGTTCGACATCGCCGACATGGTCGGCGACTTCGAGAAGCCCATCTACGTCGACTACAAGGCCGACATCTGCGCCCATTCGCGGAGCGGCCAGATCGGCTGCACCCGCTGCCTCGACGTCTGTCCCACCTCGGCGATCGAGCCCGACGGCGACCACGTGAAGATCGATCCGCACATCTGCGCCGGCTGCGGCTCTTGCGCCAGCGTGTGCCCGACCGGGGCGGCAAGCTACGCGCTGCCCGCCGGCGACGCGGTGTTCCAGCGCCTGCGCACGCTGCTCGGCGCTTATCGCGAGGCGGGCGGCGAGGCGCCGGTGCTGCTGGTCCACGACACGCGTCACGGCGAGGACATGATCGACATGATCGCCCGCCGCGGCCGCGGTCTGCCGGCGCGGGTGCTGCCCTTCGCGCTCAACGAGGCGACGCAAGTGGGGCTCGACTTCTTCGCCGCCGCGCTCGCCTACGGCGCGGCGCAGGTGAGCGTGCTCGTGGGGCCGAGCAACCGCGAGCACCTGCCCGCGCTCGCCGGCCAGGTCGAGCTGGCGGAGGGGGCGATGACCGGCCTTGGCTACGGCGCCGGTCGAGTCGCCGTCATCGACGCCGAGGACCCCGATGCGGTCGAGGCCCTGCTTTACGACGCCCCCGCGATGGCGGCGCCGACGCCGAGCACCTTCCTGCCGATGGGCGGCAAGCGCACCGTGACCATGCTGGCGCTCAGGCACCTGCACGACCACGCGCCGGCGCCCGCGGACATCGTGCCGCTTGCTCAGGGCGCGCCGTTCGGCGCGGTGGTCGTGGACACCGCGGGCTGCACCCTGTGCCTCGCCTGTGTTGGCGCCTGCCCGACCGGGGCGCTGGTCGACAACCCCGACCGGCCGATGGTGCGCTTCCAGGAGGAGGCCTGCGTGCAGTGCGGCCTGTGCCGCACGACCTGCCCGGAATCGGTCATCACGCTCGAGCCCCGCTTCAATTTCACCAGCGAGGCGCACGACGCGATCGTGCTCAACGACGAGGAGCCGTTCGCCTGCGTCCGCTGCGGCAAGCCGTTCGGCGGGCGCTCCTCGATCGACCGCATCGTCGAGAAGCTGGCCGGGCATTCGATGTTCGTCAACGACCCCCAGGCGCTCGAGCGCATCAAGATGTGCGACAACTGCCGGGTCATCGTCCAGTTCGAGCTGCCCGCCCCGATGGCGTCTCGGCCGCGCCCGGCACCGCGCACCACCGAGGACTATTTGCGCGAGCGCGAGCAGGCGAAGGCGCGCGAGATGTACGAGCGCGCGCAGAGCGAGGCGGAGGCCCCACAGGACGCGTCGGATGAGATAAAGCCCAAAAAAAGGGCCCGGAAAAAATCCGATACGAACACCGGCGGCAATGCGTAAGACGCTTCTTGCCGGCGCTTATGCCGATTTCGCTTGCATTCGGCGGCGGAATTCGGTGGTCTCTTAGCCACAGCGAGCTCGGGGGCGGAGTCTGCCGCCGGGCCTCGCGGTGTTTACTTCGTGCCAAGATAGGGAGGCTGAGGTTTCGCGCGATGATCGATCCGTTCGGCCGGCACATCACGTACCTGCGCGTCTCGGTCACAGACCGCTGCGACTTCCGCTGCGTCTACTGCATGTCGGAGGACATGACCTTCCTGCCCAAGGCCGAGCTGTTGACGCTCGAGGAGCTCGACCGGCTGTGCGGCGCCTTTGTCGGTCTCGGCGTGCGCAAGCTCAGGATCACCGGCGGCGAGCCCCTGGTGCGGCGCAACGTGATGTGGCTGTTCGAAAGCCTCGGCCGCCGCCTCGAAAACGGCGCCCTCGACGAGCTCACGCTCACCACCAACGGCAGCCAGCTTCGCCGCTTCGCGCAAGACCTCTACCGCTGTGGCGTGCGCCGGGTGAACGTCTCGCTCGATACGCTCGATGCCGCGAAGTTCCTCGCCATTACCCGCTGGGGCCGGTTCGACCAGGTGATGGACGGTATCGCCGCGGCCAAGGAGGCGGGGCTTCGGGTCAAGATCAACACGGTGGCGATGAAGGGCGTCAACGAAGACGACTTCGACAAGCTGATCGGCTGGTGCGGCGACGAGGGCTTCGATCTCACGTTCATCGAGACCATGCCGCTAGGCGACATCGACGGCGACCGCACCCAGCAGTACCTGCCGCTGTCGATCGTGCGCGCGCGGCTCATGGAGCGCTGGACGCTCACCGACATCGACTACAAGACCGGCGGGCCGGCGCGCTACGTCGAGGTCGGCGAGACCGGCCGGCGGCTCGGCTTCATCACGCCGCTCACGCACAACTTCTGCGAATCGTGCAACCGGGTGCGCCTCACCTGCACCGCCACGCTGTACATGTGCCTCGGCCAGGAGGACGCGGCCGACTTGCGCACACCGTTGCGCGCGAGCGAGAGCGACGGGCCGCTGATCGCGGCGATCAACGAGGCGATCGGCCGCAAGCCCAAGGGCCATGACTTCGTCATCGACCGCCGTCACAACCGCCCCGCCCTCGCCCGCCACATGAGCGTCACCGGCGGCTGACGGGGCCCGGCGCGCCCGCTTCGGGCTGCCCTAGACGGGCGCTTGCATGACAGGTTCAGCTCACGTGATGCGATGAGGCAGGAGCCGCGCCTTCCCTCGGTTTATCGTCTCGTTACCGTCGGCCGCTCCGACGACGCCGCGGAAACGGCGCGGAGCCTCGCGCGTGGCGGCGCCGAGGACGGAACGCTCGTATGGGCCAAGCCCGACCAGAGCGGGCACGCGGCCGAAGACTTCGCTTGCGCCCTGATTCTCATGCCCGAGTGTGCGCTTTCAACCGCAGTGCAGCTGACCTACGTGGGTGCGCTCGGGCTGGCCGAGGCGTTGGCGTCTCTGCTGCCGCCGGCGCCGCTGGTGTTCGCATGGCCGAGTACGGTCTTGCTCGGACGCGCCCGGCTCGCGGAGGTGCGCCTGGAAACCGCGCCTCCCCCAGAGAGCAAGGAGAGCAAGGAGAGCAAGGAGGGCAACATCGACTGGCTGGTGCTGTGCGCCCAGGCCCATGTCGGTCGCCGCCGCCCGGAGGAATGGGAGCACCTCACGTCGCTTTGTGACATAGGCGGCGGCGACGTCACCGTGGAGGACGTGCTCGAAGGGTTCGCGCGCCATTTCCTGAGCTGGGCCAACCGCTGGCTCGACGACGGCTTCGGCCCGGTGCGCAGGAGCTGGCTGAAGCGCACCGAGAGCGTCGGCACCGAGGTGACGGTCGCGGTCGGCGGCGCGGAGCTGACCGGGACCTTCATCGATGTCGACCCGATGGGCCGGCTCGAGCTCGATACCGACGGCGGGCGCCGCACCATCGAGATATACGACACGCCGTTCGCGGCGCCGGCGCCGTCCTGAGCGGGCCGACGGCGCCCGCGGGCCGGGCCGCGGAGCGGCACGCGCCGGTTTGACGGCGAAGGCCCGAGACGATACCTAAGCGCCATGCGGTTTCCACGCGCCATACGTCTCGACGCCTCGGACCTCAAGGTTTTCGCGGTCGCCGCCGAGCCCGGCGAATGGGCGGTGCCGGGCGCGTTCGCCTTTGCCAATGCCGATCCTCAAGACCTTACCGGCAAGGCGCGGCAGGCGTTCGTCCACGGTTTTCTTGGCACCGAGAGCTTCGGCTGGACCACTCTGGTCGAAGTGGCGGAGATCGACGAGGACGACCACGAGCGGGTGGTGGTCCGGCTCGCCGACCACTTCGTCGCGCACTATGGGGCGCCCGATCGCACCGCCGCGATGCCCGTGGCGCGCGACGAGGTCGGTTTCGCCGCCGGCCTGTGCGACCACAAGCTCCACACCTTGCTCACGGTCGAGCGCGAGTTGGGAGAAGACGGCATCGTCGAGCGCTTCAAGGTGATCCACCCGCCACGCGGCGCACAGCACGCGAAGATCTGGAGCATCGTCGAGGAATGACGCGGCAACAGCGCGACGCCGCCCGGGTTTCGCGCGCTCAGGTGCGGACCGGCGGCCGCGCGCGCCCTATGCTCATGTCATGAACGCCATCGGGCCATGAACGACTTCTGGCACTCGTCGGGCTTTCACCTGGTCGAGCGCAACGAGGACGGCAAGCTCGCCGTCAGCGACGACTTCCTGCGCGCCTACGTGCAGCGCCCGGAGATGCGCCCCGTCGAGGAGTCCTGCGCCGCCGAGCGCGCTCTGCACCAGGCCCTGCTCGACGACGCGCGCCTCGCCGTTGCCCCCGAGCGGCTCGCCGAACTGGCCGATGCGGACGCCCGCGAGAACTACGAGGTGCTGCTGCGCTTCCGCGACCTGCTGGTCGAGGCCGGCACGCTCGAGGACTGTTATCTGTCGTTGTTCACCGGCGATCGGGTTGCGGTGCCGCCCCTGTTCGTCGACCAGCTCGCCCATGTCATTCTGCGCAACATTCTCGACCAGAGCGAGGATCCGTTCCGGCTGCGCGCCGGCGAGCTGCTGTTCCGCTCCCAGCACGTCATGCTGAGAGACGGCTCCGTCCTGCTCGCCGACGCCGAGACCTTCGACATGTACGCGACCACCGGCGGCCTCGGCAGCCTGGGCCGCCTGATCGCGGAGGCGCAGACGCCGCTCAAGGAGGTCGAGCTCGACGTCGTTACCGAAGAGAACGCCGCGACCTACTGGGAGCGCGACGAGCGCTACGACATGGTCTTGAACACCACCTTCGGCCAGCCCGGGCTCGACGCCCTGTGCCGTGTGCTCGAGGCCTGGATCGGGCACTTCCTCGACATCGGCGTCAGCATCCAGCCGGTGCAGACGATCCGCGACGAGCGCTGGGTGTGGCACGTCGGCCTCGACGTCGAAGGCAGCGCGATCCTCAACGACCTGTATCACGACGAAGAGGTGGACGAGGAGCGGCTGCGCCGCATCCTAGCCCTGTTTCGGCTCGAGTTCGACGATACCAGCGTGATGTTACCGTCGATCGCCGGGCGGCCGCTCTATCTTGCCATGGCCATGACGGAGGACAATATTCTCAGGCTGAAGCCGCAGAACCTGCTGGTTAATCTGCCCCTCGCCGCCGAGTGAGCGCGGCGGGGTCAAGCGGCGCCACGAGGCGCGGAAAGGAGGCGAGAGAGATGGACGACGAAATCTTCAACATGGAGGTCCGCAAGTTCCTCAAGAAGGTCGGCGTTAACTCGCAGCGCGAGATCGAGCAAGCGGTGCGGAGCGCCCTCGCCTCGGGATCGCTCGAGGGGACCGAGACGCTGAAGGCGCGCATGAGGCTCGAGGTCGAGGGCATCGAGGTCGACCTCACGATCGACGGCGACATCGCGCTGACCTGAGCGGCGCCGCCCGGCGCCATCGAGTCATATTACGGCGCGTCATATCCCGCGCCGGCTGGACGCTCGACCTGGACGCTCGAATGGGCGGGCTGGTAGTTTCGAGAGCTTCGAAGACGCAGGGGGAACCGCCCGTGGATGCGGCGCCATCACCCGAGGGGGAACTGACGGTCGAGATTTGGCGCGGCGGCGCGGACGGGCGCTTTCGCACCTACCGCGTGCCGCGGCGCAGGAACCAGACCGTGCTCGACGCGGTCACGTACGTGCAGCGCCACATCGACCCCTCGCTCGCGTACCGCTTCGCCTGCCGCGTCGGCGTGTGCGGCTCGTGCGCCATGACCGTGAACGGCGCGCCGCGCTGGACCTGCCGCACCCGTGTCGAGCGGGTGGCGCGGCGCGGCCGCGTCCGGGTGGCGCCGCTGCGCAACCTGCCGATCATCCGGGACCTCGCGGTCGACATGACGCCGTTCTTCGACAAGTGGGCGCGGGCCAAGGGCCACTTCGTCCCGTCGGCGGCGGGGACGCAGGGCTTCGCCGAGGTGGCGCCGGACTCGCCCGAGCGCCGGGCCGCCGACGCCGGCGTCGAGTGCATCGGTTGCGGCATCTGTTACGCGGTCTGCGACGTGGTGGCGTGGAACCCGGATTACGTCGGCCCCGCAGCCCTCAACCGGGCCTGGACACTGGTCAACGACGTGCGCGACGGCGACCGCGCGGGTCACCTCGCCGCCGCCGCCGCGGGCGCCGGGTGCCACGCCTGCCACAGCCATCAGAGCTGCGCCGAATATTGCCCCACGGGCCTCAATCCGACGGCGTCGATCGCCGGCCTGAAGCGCATGGCGTTCGTCGCCGCGCTGAAGGGGGCGCCATGAACGGCAGGCTCGAGCTGTGGCTGTTCGTCGCCCAGCGCATCAGCGCCGCCGTCCTGGCGCCGTTGGTGTTGGTCCACATCGCGACCATGATCTACGTCGTCCAGGGCGGACTTTCGGCCGCCGAGATCCTGTCGCGAACCCAGGGGAGCCTGTGGTGGGCCGGCTTCTACGGCCTGTTCGTCGCGGCGGCGGCGGTCCACGGCGCCATCGGGCTGAGGACGATCATCCGGGAGATGGCGCCGTGGACCGGCGGCAGCCTCAGGCTCGCCGCCGGCGTCGCCGCCGGGGTCGCCGCCGGCGTGTTCGGCCTGTCGATCCTGGTGCTGGGCTTTCGCGCGGTGGGCGCACTGACATGACGGTGACGATCGGCCCGCGGAACCACCCCGCGTACTGGGCGTTCGTGCTCCACCGCGTCTCGGGCCTCGCTCTCGCGCTCTTCCTGCCGGTCCATCTCTACGTGCTGGCGCTCGCCATCGACGACGCGGCCCGGCTCGACCGTTTCCTCGCCTGGACCGAGGGGCCGCTGGTGAAGGCCGCCGAGGCCGGCCTCGTGGTCCTGCTGGCGGCCCACATGGCCGGCGGCCTGAGGCTGCTGGCGCTCGAGTTCCTGCCCTGGCACGAGGGCCAGAAGGCGCGGATCGCCATCGGCGCCGGTTTCGCCGTGGCCGTCGGCCTGGCGTTCCTGCTCAACGCCTTCTAGCGCATTTTCCGCTTCGGTCGTAACTGGGGTCGTAACTGGGGTCGTAACTGGGGTCGTAACTGGGGACAGTATATAGTTTTTGGTCATCTCGGCCGACGCTAAACTAGATACTGTCCCCAATTTTAGCGCCGGCAAGACACAAGGTCTAGAGGGCCTTGGCACTCGAACTACAAAGTATTGTTGACAAAAGGGGCGCTGCGCGGTAGTACGGCGCCTGCGCAAGTGCGCAGACGCGGAATTGCATCATCTGACGCTGACCAAGGGGCCCGGCACGGTGCCAAAACCTGCCGGGCTTCTTGCGTCTCGTCGAACGGCCAGTCGACCAGTCAGTCGAACGGCCAGTCGAACGGCGGCGATGATGGCTTGGCGCCGCATTTGGCGAGCAGGGCAAGGCCACGCGGCGACGGGAGACAGGGTCGTGGGCCGCCGTCGAAGCCCGGACAATAGAAGCCAGGACAAAAAAGAAGCCCGGACAAAAAAGGAGGCGCCAGTGCTCAGACGCGGAGTCCTTGCATCGCACCCCGAAGGGCACTCCTGACACCTCCCCGACCGGTCCACCCGTAGGCTTTCCGACCGGTCCACCCGTAGGCTTTCCGACCGGTCCACCCGTAGGCTTTCCGATCTTCACGGTTCCGGGTCCGAGGACCCTTTGCCGTGCAGGAATCATTCTCGACCCGCTTCGATCCCGATGCAATGGAAAAATCGGCCGCGGCGCAAATTTCTTGTGGATAAGTCTCGCCGCGGGCGGCGCTCGCCCATTGCCCCGCTCCGGGCAACAGGAAACCGGCAGCCATCGCTTCTCGTGCCATGACCCCGATGCAACCCTTACAGGCTCGTGTAACCCTTACAGGCTCGGTCAGCGGAAGTGGGCTCGTCGAAGCTCCGGAGCTTGCGCGAATGGCGATGCCGGGTCCGCTCTCGCCCCGCCGGTTCGGTTCCGATGCCGCCCCATTTGACGGTTGCCGAACTCCTATGTTCATATCGGGTGTATCGCCTACCGCGGCACAGCACAGGGAGGATGGATCGATGGCATTCACGGACTGGAGCATGAAGGGACCGGAGTTCATGAACTGCAACTGCGCCTACGGATGTCCGTGCCAGTTCAACGCGCGGCCCACCCACGGCACCTGCCACGCCATAGTGGGCATGGTGATCGAAGAAGGGCATTTCGGCGATGTCTCCCTGGATGGGCTGCAATGGGTCAGCGTATGGTCGTGGCCAAACGCGATCCACGAAGGCAACGGAACCATGCAGATGATCATCGACGAGGGCGCCGACGACGCCCAGCGCGCGGCCCTCGTCGAAATTCTCCACGGCCGCGAGACGGAGCCGGGTGCGACGATGTTGCAGGTGTTCAGCACGACCTTGACCAAGACCCACGATGCGTTGTTCCTGCCGATCGAAATCGACATCGACGTCGATGGGCGCACGGCCAGGGTGAGGGTTCTCGAACAGATGCAAGCCGACATGGAACCCATCCGCAATCCGGTCACCGGCGACCCGCACCGTGTGCGCATCGAGCTACCCCACGGCTTCGAGTACACGACCGCGGAGATCGGCAGCGCCACGTTCAAGACGCACGGCGAAATCAAGCACGATTACGCCAACGTCCACGGCCACCTGACGATGATGCACCTGACCCAGAGCGGCCCCGTGCGCTAACCGACCGCCCGAACGATTACGGATTGGCTAAGATAACCTGTCGATATCGCCAAGATAACCTATTGATATAGAAAGCTGAATTGTAACGGAAACCGGCCAGGACGGCGAAAATGGCCGGCCAAATTGCGGCCCGGTTCGGCGCCCTAGAACAAATGCGTTCCCAGCGCGTAGCGTTCGCCCGATTCCACGGGTGTGAGCTCGTGCAGCAGGGCGGTGGACCAGACGATCCCGGCGCCGG
Organism: Pseudomonadota bacterium; assembly: GCA_022563655.1. Classification (GTDB taxonomy): domain Bacteria; phylum Pseudomonadota; class Alphaproteobacteria; order JAAXGF01; family JAAXGF01; genus JADFMW01. The sequence goes on along the minus strand of JADFMW010000026.1, from coordinate 1,527 downwards.
GATCGACACGGAAGAGCTGGGGGCCGTATTCGGGAAACCGCAGCTCGCCGCCCTCGAACTCGGTGCAGCCAAGGTTGCAGGTCATGGTGAACAGGCGGTGCCGGGTCTCCGGCGTCGGATTATCGCGGTGCGCCGCCAGGAAACCGCCCTCTGCCGCGCTGTACCGGAGGATCTTGAATTGTTCGTGCTGTTTGATGTCGCACTGGTAGGCCTTCTTGATCTCGGGCAGGACGCGCTTGAGGAAAGCCCGATCGAGCCTTCGGTTGATGGCCGGATCGAGGATGTGATACTGGGCCAGCCTGGCGACGTGGCTGTCGGTCTCGACCTTGAAGTCGGTCGTCGCATTGGCCATCGCCTCGGGATTGGCCTCGCCCTCCCCTTTTCGGTAAACGGGCACCGGCTTTTGCCACAGGTCGACCAAAACCCGGCACAGTTCGGTATCGACCACGCCGGGAATGATCAGCACCGGTGGGTTGGCCCCGGCCGCCACCGGGTGCGGCCTGTAGGCCAGGTCGCCGAGCCGTTCGAGGACCGGCTCCACCAATTCCTCGAGGTCGGCGGACGCCCACGTTGAGTCCACCTGGGCATTGGCATTGAGGACGATTGCCACGACCTGGGGTTGGCCGTCGACCAGCGTCGTCGGGGGCAGCGAGAAGGCGCCGAGGGTCGCGCCCGACGGATCGGACAGCAGCCGTACGGGATCGAGATCGCGGCCGGAAAATTGCCCCACCACTGCGTCGGGCTCGGCCATGATCAGGAACGCCCAGCCGCCGGCCCGCCGCAGGGCATCGGCCGCATCGACGAAGGCGCGGGCCACCTTATCGGTGAGCTCGCCCGCGCCGGCGGGGCAGAACAGATACGCGCGGGGATCGCCGGCAAACAGATCGGCCCCCGAAAAGCACTGCCGTCCGCGCTGGTCCTTCAGCTCGAACGTCGGCACGAAATCGCCGATCTCGATCAACGCCTGCCCCCCGCCGTATTGGAGTCGGCCCCGGTCTTCTCGTCGGCCATGAGAATAAAGGATATGGGGGACGAACAATAGTCCGATCCGCGCCGCTCGATGCGCGGCGACGCAGGGTCAGCCTGGACGGCGCGCATGCAACCCACTGCGCCGCGGCGCCGGCGCCCCAGCCCCGGCTTTCGACGCCCGCGTTGCGAGGTCGATAGCGAACGATGGGTCGTTGCCGCTACAGTGGTCGTTGGCGCTACACTGGGGCGCACAAGGACTGGGGCGCACAAGGACTGGGGCGCACAAGGACTGGGGCGCGCAAGGAGCCGTCGTTCGTGAACGTCACGCGTCATCGCACCGACATTCTCATCCTGGGCAGCGGCGGCGCGGGGCTGTTCGCAGCACTGCACGCCCACCGGGCGGCGCCCGACCTCGACATCACGGTCGCCGTCAAGGGCCTGTTCGGCAAGTGCGGCTGCACCCGCATGGTCCAGGGCGGCTACAACGTCGCGGTGGCCCCCGGGGACTCGGTCGAGCGCCATTTCATGGACACCGTCGAGGGCGGCCATTGGTTGAAC
>JADFMW010000025.1 GCA_022563655.1 Pseudomonadota bacterium | reverse complement strand
CAGCAGAGCGGATCGTGCAACTGATGGACGATCCGCAGTCGCCGAACGAGGCCGACAGGAAGGCAAGCTGAGATCTCGCTGGGTTCTACTTCGAGGGTACGCTAACCCCCGGATTTTGGTAAACCTCATTGGTCGCGCTAGCCCCAACTCCCGACTTCAAACAGTGGCGCGCCTCATCGCGCGCGATGTCCGCTAAGGGTCAACTTCGGACATTCAACGGGTTCGTCCGGATGTCCGGTATTGGGGGGTAAGCGGACATCGAAGCGTCTGCAAATCCTCGCGTCATCTGCCCGCTGGGGGCTCGCTTCCTGACATGCGCCCCTTAACCTGATCCATCTTGAATGTTGGAGACGGGGGCCGGGAAAGGAGAGTGGCCCGTCAGATGCTGGCCCAAAGCATCGGTGATTCTCGGTGGTATCGGGTCCGGGCATTGAACCAGCCAAGGGCTAAATCTCAATTGGTGGCAGAGTCAACTCTCGGTGGTTGCAGGCCCCCGCAACCAGCTTTATCCCAAGCAAGATCAAACACTTGGCCCGCCCCCGGCGGGCTTTTCCTTTGCCAGATATGTTGCCAATCCCTTGCGCCTGAAACCCGCGGATTCCCTGATGTTGACAACCATTGCCGCAGAGTCCGCGCAACATCGGGGAAGGTCTTCCCTATGGTCAAGCCGGCGCCGAGGGCGCGCCCCGAGACGCTCTTTGTGCTATCGTCGTCGGCAACCGGGCGAGCCATCCGGGGAATCCCGGCTGATTGCAATCGAGGGGGTCTGGGGAAATGTCGGATAACCTGGCGCGGCGGCTGTGGGCGGCGCGCACCGGCGGCGGCACCGTGCCGCTTGCCGCGGGCGATGTCCTGATCGGCGCCGAGGACGCCTATGCCGTTCAGCGCGAGAGCGCCGCCCTGGCCGGGCTCCCCCGCGCCGGCTGGAAAGTGGCGGCGACCAGCGCGGCAGCGCAGCGGCTGCTCGACACGCCGGGGCCGTCGACGGCGCCAATGTTCCAGCCCCTCTGCTTCGAGAGCCCGGCCGAGATCGCGATCTTCGAGGGCCAGTCGACGAGCGTCGAAAGCGAGTTCGCATTCCGCTTCGACCGGCCCCTCCCGCCCCGCGACACCGCCTATGCGCGCGCGGAGGTGTTGGCGGCGGTCGGGGCCCTGTTTGCCGCCATCGAGGTGGTTGCCTGCCGCTTCGAAGGCGGGTTTGCGGGCCTCGGCGGCGCCCGCCTGATCGCCGACATGGCCGCCAATCTGGCCTGGGTGAGGGGAGCGGAGACCAGCGACTGGCGCGGCCGCGACCTCAGGTCCCATCCGGTGGTGCTGAGCAAGAACGGCGAAACCGTCGCCGAGGGTAACGGCGCCCAAGTGCTCGGCGATCCCCTGAACGTCCTGGAATGGACGGCCAACCACTTGTCCGGGCTCGGCGACGGCATCAGCGCCGGCGAGGTGGTCTCCACCGGCACCTGCACCGGCGTCGTCCCGGTGGCCCCCGGTGATACGCTGATCGCCAATTTCGCAGACCTCGGCGACGTGGAGGTCCGGTTCCACGCGGACACGGGGGTGCCTAGCGGTTAGATTCTAACGCTTGCCACCCCACGTCGCACCTGGTCGATTATGGCGCACGGGCGGCGGACCAGGCCAAGGACCGGGGGGGGTTCATCGTGCTCGGCGATGAAGCGGGTGATGACCTCCTGGAGGGCAACGACCGTGGGCCGGCCCGTCCTCCTCCGTAGCAGTGCTACTGCGTCGGCCTGCGCGCCTGCGCGACGAAGCCGCTCCGGCGGGCGGAGGGAGGCCGGCGAAGGCAGGGAGGATGGCAGCAGCGCACCGCCCATGCCGGGCAGCGAACGCGCTCTCGATCGGTCGTTCGCCGCGGATGCGGTGCGAGGAGCCGAGCTACTTGGGCTTGACGACGTCGGGGCCGTATTCGCGCAGCAACTCGAGCAGCCCGTCTATTCCGTCACGGGCGATGATCGAATTGAACTCCGATCGTTGGGTGGTGATCAGACTGACGCCCTCGACCTGCACGTCGATCACTTTGAAGGCTTCGCTGCGCTGGCGCACGCGGTAGTCGACGCGGATCGGCGGCCCGTTGGGCTGCCTGATCTCGGTTCTGACGATCGTGTCGACATCGTTGAGCGGCACCGCCTTGAGAATCTCGAAGGTTTGCCCCGCGTAACCCTCGAGCCGCTCGGCGTAGGTGTCGAGGACGTACTCGCGAAACAGCCGGCGATACTGCGCGCGCTGCTCGCTCGTCGCCGCGCGCCAGTGGCGGCCAAGCACGAACCGCGCGATGGTATCGACGGCGAACCCCCGATCGAGGAGATCACGGTAGCGCTCCTTGCGCTCCTCGGGGGTGGCGTTGGGCGTGGAGAGAATCGCAATGGCTTCGTCGCCAAGCCACTTGACGAACTTGGCAGGGTCGTGCGACGGGGCGCCAGCGGCGTCCGACGGCAACGACGAGAGCGCAACGACAAGCGCTACGCCGATGACAGCGATGCAACGGCGCAACGGCATGGTCAATTGACTAGCGTGATCCGCTCGCTGTCGTCTTCGAAGTCCTCGATCGTGATGCTCGGGATCGGTATCACCGGCGACGGCCTGCCGTCGCGGATTTCGTCCGCGCGGCGCTGGCGGTACAAGCTGCGAAGCGTCGCGTAGAAATCGAGCGATGCCCGCTCGATCTCGTCGAGTGGATCGAGCACGCGTTCGCGCTCGTCGAGGGCGCGGACGATGGGACGCACAAGAGCGTAGTCACCGGGAATGAAGTAGCCCCACGGGTCCATGAACGAGTCGACGACGAGACCGGTCGTGTCGCGCGGGTTGGACGGCCCCAACAGCGGCAGCATCAGGTAGGGTCCCTCGGGGTAGCCCCAGACTGCAAGCGTCTGGCCGAAGTCCTCTCGGTGCCCCTCGATGCCCCAGTCGGTCGCCACATCGAACAAGCCGCCCACGCCAATGGTCGTGTTGAGCAAGAACCGCCCGCCGGTGACGAGCGCGCGTTCGGGCTTGAACTGCAGGAGATCGTTGGCAAGGGTGACCGGAGCTCTCAGGTTGGACAGGACGTTGCGCACGCCGCGGCGTATCATCGACGGCATCACTGTACGGTAGCCGACCGCCAGCGGCCTGATCAATACGTCGTCGGCTAACTGGTTGAACGAGAAGATGGCGCGGTTGACCGGCTCGATGGGATCATTGAGCTCGTCGTACTCGGCCCGCTCCGGAGTGCCCTCCTCCGGTGCCGTCGCGCAGCCTGCCAAGAACCCAACGCATAGCAACGTAGCGAAAAGGCGGGTGAGCGAAGGGTGAGAATTTTCAATGGTTTTCACGGCCGTCCAAGCCCCCCGTAACACGACATCTCATCCAGGGATGCGGCCCAAGATCGAGGCGGCGATGCATCCGAGTACCACGGCCTCATCCGACCCCCCTGGAGTAAGCGGTCTTCCCTATGAGCGGACACGATTCTGCCCCTGCTCTATTGCAACATATTACCCTCTATCACAGTTTGCACCCGGACGCCAAGGGGTCAAAAGGGGGCTAAGTGCAAAAAGTTGAAACATGTGGCAAAAATGCCGCGACTGGCTCGAAGCGGATTCAACCAGCCGATGGGTCGCTTTACAAACCATAAAGATATCTTTAACTGTTAACTGGTAGCCAGACGCAGAACGCCGCTGCCGGGAGACGGTTGTGAACTCGATCTTGAATGCCCTGCGGGCGATGGCCGAGCCCACCCGGCTGCGCCTCGTTACGCTGTGCGCCGAGAGCGAGCTGACCGTGACCGAGCTTGCGGGAATCCTCGGGCAAAGCCAGCCGCGCATATCGCACCATCTCAAGGTGCTGTGCGAGGCTGGCGTGCTCGACCGGTTTCGCGAGGGCAGCTGGGTGTTCCTGCGTCTCGCGCGCGTCGGACCGGGTGCCGAGGTGGGGAGCTTCGTCGTCGATCGGCTGCCGGCGGACGATCCGGCGCTGGCGCTCGACCGACAGCGCCTCGAGGACGTGAGGCGCGAGCGGGCCGCGGCCGCGGCGGCCTACTTCCGCGCCAACGCCGAGCACTGGCACGAAATCCGCAAGTTTTCGGTGCCCGAGGAGGATGTCGAGGGCGCCCTGCTTGCCCTGTTCGCCGACGACGCGGTGCACGACCTCCTCGATGTCGGGACCGGCACCGGCCGCATGCTCGAGATCTTCGCCGACCGGGTGGACCGCGCCATCGGCGTCGATCTCTCGCGCGAGATGCTCGCGGTCGCGCGCGCCAACCTCGAGGGCGCCGGCCTGCGCAACTGCCAGCTGCGCCACGGCGACATGAACAAGCTGCCGCTGGCGTCGGAATCGTTCGACGCCGTGGTCTTTCACCAAGTGCTTCACTTCGCCGACAAGCCGGCCGGCGCGCTGGCCGAGGCGGCGCGCGTATTGCGCCCCGGCGGCAGGCTGGCGGTCGCCGACTTCGCCCCCCACGACCTCGAATATCTGCGCGAGCAGCACGCTCACCGGCGGCTCGGCTTCGCCGACGAGGAGATCTTGGAGTGGTGCCGCGCCGCCAGTCTCGCGCCGGACCGCCCGATTCACCTCACCGGCGATCCGCTGACGGTCACCCTGTGGTCGGCCGTCAAGAACGGCGGCGCCTCGAAGGAGCGCCCGTGAGTTCGCCGCGACCGCCCGGCGCCACCCGTCTGGCCGCTGCCCGTCCGGCGCCGCTACCCGGGGTCTCGTTCGAGTTCTTCCCGCCCAAAACCGAGGAGATGGAAACGAGGCTGTGGAATACGATCCGCCGGCTCGAGCCCTTGGCCCCGAGTTTCGTCTCCGTGACCTACGGGGCGGCCGGCTCTACCCGCGATCGCACCTACGAGACCGTGTGCCGCATCAACCGAGAGACGTCGTTGCCGACGGCCGCCCACCTGAGCTGCGTGGGGACCACGCGCGAAGAGGTGGACGAAATGGTCCGCCGTTACTGGCGCCAGGGCATCCGGCACATCGTCGCGCTGCGCGGCGACCCGCCCGAGGGGACGCCGCGCTACACCCCCCATCCGGGCGGCTACGCCAACTCCGTCGATCTGCTCGAGGGGATCAGGAGGATCGCCGATTTCGAAATCAGCGTCGCCGCCTTTCCCGAGGTCCATCCCGAGGCTCAAAGCCCGGATGCCGACCTTGAATACCTCAAGCGGAAGATCGACGCCGGCGCTCACCGCGCCATCACCCAGTATTTCTTCGACGTCGACGTGTTCATGCGCTTCCTCGATCGGGCGCGGGCCAAGGGAATCGCCGTCCCCATCGTTCCCGGCATCATGCCCGTGTTCAACTTTGCCAAGCTCAGTAAGTTCAGTGCAAAATGCGGCGCCTCGGTGCCGAGGTGGCTGGCGGAGATGTTCGAGGGTCTCGACGACGACCCGGAGACCAGGCGCCAGGTCGCGGTGGCCCAGGCCGCCGAACAGTGCCAGGCGCTGCGCGAGCAGGGAGTGAACGAGTTCCACTTCTACACGCTGAACGGCGCCCGCCTGACCGGCGCCATCTGCCACGCGCTTGGGCTGGGCCCCCCGACGGAGGCGCCGCTCGCCGCCGAGCGGCTTGGCCCACGGCCATGATTTTTTCGAGACCCGTTAGAACAGAAGGGAGGTTGGCGAGATGGTGAAGGCGACGAACCTGGGATATCCCCGCATCGGGCCGAGGCGAGAGCTCAAGACCGCACTCGAAGGCTGCTGGTCGGGCAGGCTGGCGGCGGCCGAACTCGGCGCCGCGGCGCAGGCCATCCGCGGCGCCAACTGGCGCCTCCAGGCCGAGCTCGGCATCGACCACGTCCCGTGCAACGACTTCTCGCTTTACGACCAGGTTCTCGACACGGCGGCGATGGTCGGGGCCGTGCCGGAGCGTTTCGCGTGGGACGGCGATAGCGTCGGCCTCGAGACGCTGTTCGCCATGGCGCGCGGCACCCAGGACGCGCCGCCCATGGAGATGACCAAGTGGTTCGACACCAACTACCACTACATCGTGCCGGAGTTCGAGCCGGCGCAGCGCTTCCGTCTCGCCTCGCGCAAGCCGATCGACGAGTTCGAGGAAGCCAAGGCCCTCGGCATCGAGACGCGGCCGGTTCTGGTGGGTCCGCTGAGCTTCCTGCTGCTGGGCAAATCCAGGGACGACGCCTTCGCCCCGATCTCGCTGCTCGATGAGCTGCTGGCGGTTTACGAACAGGTGCTCGCGGGCCTGGCCGAGGCGGGGGCGGCGTGGGTGCAGATCGACGAGCCGATCCTGGCGCTCGACCTCGACGCCGACGCCCGCGCCGCGTTCGCCCACGCGTACGCCCGCCTGGCGGGGGCCACCAAGCTGCGGCTCCTGGTCACGAGCTACTTCGAGGATCTGGGCGACAACCTGGCGCTTGCGCTGAGTCTGCCCGTCGCCGGCGTGCATCTCGATCTCGTGCGCGGCCCGGACCAGCTCGACCGGGCGCTCGACGCCGCCCCTGCCGATCTGACGCTCTCGCTCGGGGTGGTGGACGGGCGAAACGTCTGGCGCACCGACCTGGGCCGAGCGCTCGGGGTGGTCGAACGGGCGGTGGAGAAGCTGGGCCGCGAGCGCGTCCTGGTGGCGCCCTCGTGCTCGCTGCTCCACGTGCCGCTCGACTTCGACGCCGAAACCGGGCTCGACGACGAGTTGAAGGGCTGGCTCGCCTTCGCCAAGCAGAAGCTCTCCGAGCTCGCCGTTCTTGCGAAGGGCGCCAACGAGGGCCGCGCGGCGATGGCCGGCGCTTTGGCCGAGAGCGACGCGGCGATCGAACGGCGCCGCGCCTCGCCGCGCATCCACAGCCCCGCCGTCAAGCAGCGTGCCGCGGCGGTGACCGATGACATGCTCCGGCGCCAGAGCCCGTTTGCCCAGCGCCGCCAGGCGCAGCGGGCGCGGATCGATCTGCCTGCGTTCCCGACGACGACGATCGGGTCCTTCCCGCAGACGGCCGAGGTGCGCGAGGCCCGCGCCCAGTACCGGCGCGGCGAGCGCGACTCAGCCTCCTACCAGGCGTTCCTCGAGGCCGAGATCGCGAAGGCCGTGCGCCTGCAGGAAGAAATCGGCCTCGACGTACTCGTGCACGGCGAGTTCGAGCGCAACGACATGGTCCAGTACTTCGGAGAGAAACTGGACGGCTTCCTCGTGACCAAGGCCGGCTGGGTGCAATCCTACGGCTCGCGTTACGTCAAGCCGCCGATCATCTACGGCGACATCGCACGGCCGTCGCAGATGACGGTGAAATGGTCGCGGTACGCCCAGTCGCTCACCGAACGGCCGATCAAGGGCATGCTCACCGGCCCCGTCACCATCATGCAGTGGTCGTTCGTGCGCGACGACCAGCCGCGCGCCGAGACCTGCAAGCAGATCGCGCTCGCCCTGCGCGACGAGGTGCTCGACCTCGAGGCGGCCGGCCTGCGCATCGTGCAGATCGACGAGCCGGCGCTGCGCGAAGGCCTGCCTCTGCACCGCGCCGACTGGGATGGCTATCTCAAGTGGGCGGTCGAATGCTTCCGCCTGGCATCCTCCGGGGTGAGGGACGAGACGCAGATCCACAGCCACATGTGCTACTCGGAGTTCAACGACATCATCTCATCCATCGCCGCGATGGACGCCGACGTCATCTCGATCGAGGCCTCGCGCTCGCAGATGGAGCTGCTCGAGTCGTTCACCGATTTCGAGTACCCGAACGAGATCGGCCCGGGCGTGTATGACATCCACTCGCCGCGCGTGCCGCCGGACGACGAGATCGTGCGCCTGCTCACGCGCGCCTCCGAGGTGCTGGACGCCGACCAGCTTTGGGTCAACCCCGATTGCGGGCTGAAAACCCGGGGCTGGGCGGAAGTCAAGCCCTCGCTCGTGAACATGGTCGCGGCGGCGCGCCGTCTGCGCGCATTGCGCGTCGCCTAGACGCTTTCGTCGGGGGCTTGAATGAGGTAGCAGCCGGCGATCTTCCAGGCGCCGTCGGGCTGGCGCTCCATCGGGTACAGCGCGATCACCAGCTCGCCGCCGGGGCCGACGAGAAAAACGTGCTGGACCGGCACGCCGTCGATCTCGACGATATCGCGGAACTGGACCTCGCGCGGGCGGTAAACCGGCTGGTAGGCGCTCCTCACCATGTGCATGAAGATCTCGGGCGTGCCGAACTTCGTTTGAATTCCGGGCGCGGCCTGGGCGAACGCCGCGTCCGCGTCGTCGCGGCCGAAGGCGGCGAGCTGATCCTCGATCACGGTTCGGATCGCGCCCCGGTCGGCCGCGCTCAGGTCCACCGACTGCGCCAATGCCTGCGCCGACAACCCGCAAACAAGTATGCCGAGAGCGATGAGCGTCCGTTTCACCGGCCGGTCTCCCGAGTGCCCTCTCGGCGTATCCATACCTCACGCCCACGCCCCATGCCAAGGCCGCATTGTCGGGCCCGGTCGGGGAACCCCGGCGCCCCGCCACCCCGGTCGAGACGAGCCGGCAGCCGCGCCGCGACGTGTTTGCCTTGGCCATGAGGATCCTTGCCGGTATGGACCGACGCGGACCTGAACAGCGGGCGATTCAGGGCGTGGCCCGCCAAGCGCGACCTGCCGCCGCTAGCCGCAGCCAAGGTCGCGCTTTACCGGACGATGCGCGAGGAGGGTGTCTCCAAGGCGGCGCTGGCGCGGCGCATGGACATTCAGGCGCCGCAGATCGACCGTCTGCTCGACCTTTACCAGACCTCGCGCCTGGAACAGGTGACTCGCGCCCTCGCCGCGTTGGGCAAACGGTTGGCTATCGAGGTAAGCAACACCGCCTGATCGGCGGCCGCGCTGGCGATCCGACATCCCGAGTCGAACCAAGTTTCGGAATGTGCGGCCGGGCTTGCCATTGACCATCGCAATAGATATCTATTAGATATCTACGAAACGCGAGAATGGAAACCGGACTCATGGCCGCGCTCAACAGTGCCTACACCCTACGCTTCGGCGCTACGTCGGAAGCCAGCCTAACCAAGGACCAAGCGATGGCTCTTGCGCGCTCGCAGAACATGACGCTTCGCGAGTTTATCCTGAGCGCGCTGGTGCACGAGCGCGAGCGCCTGCAGCATACGCCGCTCGCCGACGACGGCCCGCTGACCGACGAGCAGATCGCGTGGCTGCGCGCTCAGTTTCCCGAGAGCTTCTTCGCTGGAGAGGAGCAGCTCGGACCGTCTCTTTGGTAAGCTACACTTACTGGTGAGCTACACTTACTATGGCGCGACGACGCTTCCGAGGCCAGGCGACATAGTTTGGTGCCACTTTCCGCTTCGAGAAATGCCGGGCAAGCCGGGTCCCAAACCCCGGCCCGCAATCGTGCGCACGACATTTCTCGACCCGCGGACGAACCGAAGCTCGTTGGAAGTCGCGTTTGGAACCAGCAAAAAGCCCAAAAGGTTGTACAGGGGCGGTTCCTGATAGCCTCTCCCGCCGGCATGCGGGCCGCCGGCCTCGACCTTCCGACCAAGTTCGATCTTGCTCGCACGGTCCGTCTCCCTTGGGCGCGGGAGTTCTTTGCTGTCAGGCCGGGCAAAAGCCGTCTGGTGTTGGGCGCGCTCCACCCGGGCGACGTTAACGCCCTGAAAAGAGCGGCCGAATCCCTTCCGGCCGTCGATTAGATCGACCAATCGTCGGGCGATGTTTTCCTACAGCAAATCCCGCAGCATCGCGACGAGCGGCTCGTCAGCGGGCGGCATGGGGTAATCGCCGAGCCGGCTCGACCGCACCCAGGCGATCTCCTGGCCCTCGCACGGGCGCACGACGCCGTCCCACACCCGGCAGACGTAGAGCGGCATCAACAGGTGGAAGCCGTCGTAGCCGTGCGAGGCGAAGGTGAACGGCGCGAGGCAGCTCGGCGGGACGTCGATCGCAAGCTCCTCCTTGAGCTCGCGGACGAGCGCCGCCTCGGGCGTCTCGCCGGGCTTGACCTTGCCGCCCGGGAATTCCCACAAACCCGCCATCGGCTTGCCTTCGGGCCGGCGGGCGAGCAGCACGCGCCCGTCGGCGTCGATCAACGCCACGGCCGCAACCAGCACCGTCTCCATCGCCGCGCTACGTGCGGTAGTCGGCGTTGATGTCGATGTAGCCGTGGGTGAGGTCGCAGGTCCACACCACGGCGCGGCCGCGCCCGACGCCGACGTCGACGGCGATGGCGATGTCGCGGCCCTTCATGTGCCCGCTCACCTGGTCCTCGCGATAGTCCGGGTGGCGGCGGCCGCCCTCGCCCACCAGCACGCCGCCGATGCGGATCGCGAGCCGGTCGCGATCGATTCGCTCGCCGGCCTTGCCGACGGCCATGACGATGCGGCCCCAGTTGGCGTCGGCGCCGGCGATCGCGGTCTTGACCAGGAGCGAGTTGGCGATGGCGAGGCCGACGCGGCGGGCGGCGCGCGCCGAGGCGGCGCCGGTCACCGTGATGGTGACGAACTTCTGCGCCCCTTCGCCGTCGCGCACGACCTGGTGCGCGAGGTCGGCCAAGACCTCCTCGAGCGCCGCCCGGAACGGCCGCAGCCGCGCCTCGCCGGCGCGCCCGGCGGCGCGGTGACGCGGGCCCTTGCCGGTGGCGAACGCGAGCACGGTATCGTTCGTCGAGGTATCGCCGTCGACCGTGATCGAGTTGAACGAGCGGTCGACGGCGCGCCGCAGCATCTCCTGTAGAACCGGCGCGGGAAGCGCCGCGTCGGTGAAGACGAACGCCAGCATGGTGGCCATGTCCGGCGCGATCATGCCCGAGCCCTTGGCGATGCCGTTGATGGTGACGGTTGCGCCGTCGATTGTCGCGCGCCGGGTCGCGCCCTTGGCGAACGTGTCGGTGGTCATGATCGCGCGCGCGGCCGCTTCCCACGCGGTCGCGCTCAGGCTCCGGTGCAGCCCCGACAGCGCGCCGATGATCCGGTCGTCGGCGAGCGGCTCGCCGATGACGCCGGTCGAGGCGACGAAGACTTCGTTCGGTTCGGCGCCCACGAGGCGGGCGGCCTCGCCGGCGCTCCGGCGCACCCCGGCGACGCCGAAAGCTCCGGTGAACGCATTGGCGTTGCCCGAGTTGACGACGACGGCGCACGCACGGCCGCCCAACAGCGCCTCGCGGCACCACAGGACCGGCGCCGCGGCGGTCCGCGACCGGGTGAAGACGCCGGCGACCGCGGTGCCCGGCGCAAGCTCGACCAGCGCCAGATCGTGGCGGTCGCGGGAGCTCAGCCCGCAGGACCCGGCGGCAAGGCGCACGCCGGCCACCTCCGGCAGCGCCGGGAACGCGGCGGGCGCGAGCGGAGAAACACTCATGCGAAGCTCGTCGTCATCGTTCGCCCGGCCTTCTCACCATGGACAGGCGCGTCATCGCGCCCGCCGCGGCCCGGCGCGGGCGGGAACGGGCGGTGAATCGGGGTCTGCATCTTGCACATCGCCGGCGCCGAGACAAGGAGGATTCGCGCGCCCGCCGCCGGGGGCGGAAGTTGACAGCACCCGCGGCGTTGCCTATGTGTCAGCTGACGGAACCGCCTGCGGTCCCGGCTCGCGTTCGTCTGATAAGGTAACTTGGCACTCATGATCGGCGCCCTCGCGCGGCGGCTGTTCGGTACAGCCAACGAGCGTATCCTCAAATCCTTCGACAATACGGTTAAGGCGATCAACGCCCTCGAGCCCGAGCTCGAACAGCTCTCGGACGAGGAGTTGCGCGCCCGCACCCCCGCCTTCCGCGAGCGGCTCGAGGCCGGCGAGGACCTCGACGACATTCTCGTCGAGACGTTCGCCACCGTCCGCGAGGCCGCCAAGCGCACCCTGGGCCAACGTCACTTCGACGTCCAGCTCGTCGGCGGCATCGTGCTGCACAAGGGCATGATCGCCGAGATGAAGACCGGCGAGGGCAAGACCCTGGTGGCGACGCTGGCGGTCTACCTCAACGCGCTCGAGGGCAAGGGCGTGCACGTGGTCACGGTCAACGACTATCTGGCCCGGCGCGACGCCGAGTGGATGGGCCAGATCTACCTCTTCCTGGGCCTCGAGGTCGGCTGCATCGTGCACGGCCTCAGCGACGACGAACGCCGGCGGCAGTACGCCTGCGATGTCGCCTACGGCACCAACAACGAGTTCGGCTTCGACTACCTGCGCGACAACATGAAGTTCACCTTGGACAGCATGGTCCAGCGCCCGTTCAACTTCGGCATCGTCGACGAGGTGGACAGCATCCTGATCGACGAGGCGCGCACGCCGCTGATCATCTCCGGACCGACCGAGGAGACCACCGAGCTCTACCGCCAGGCCGACAAGTTCATTCCGCGGCTCGACGATGACGACTGCGAGAAGGACGAGAAGGCCCGCACCGTCACCTTCACCGAGGCGGGGGGCGAAAAGATCGAAAAGATGCTGGGCGAGGCCGGCCTGCTCGAGGGCGACAACCTCTACGACATCGAGAACGTCGCCATCGTCCACCACGTCAACCAGGCGCTGCGCGCGCACAAGCTGTTCGCGCGCGACACCGACTACATCGTCAAGGACGACAAGGTCATTATCATCGATGAGTTCACCGGCCGCATGATGGAGGGCCGGCGCTACTCCGATGGGCTGCACCAGGCGCTCGAGGCCAAGGAGCGCGTCGAGATCCAGAACGAGAACCAGACCCTCGCTTCGATCACCTTTCAGAACTATTTCAGGCTCTACCCCAAGCTCGCCGGCATGACCGGCACGGCGGTCACCGAGGCGGCCGAGTTCGCCGACATCTACATGCTCGACGTGGTCGAGATTCCGACCGACCTGCCGTGCATCCGCGAGGACGAAGACGACGAGGTCTACCGCACCACGGGGGAGAAGCTCGACGCCGTCGTCGCGCTCATCGAGGAGTGCCGCGAGCGCGGCCAGCCGATGCTGGTGGGCACGGTGAGCATCGAGAAGTCCGAGCACCTGTCGAAGATACTCAAGCGGCGGAAGATTCCGCACAACGTGCTCAACGCGCGCTACCACGAGCGCGAGGCCCACATCATCGCCCAAGCCGGCCACTTCGGCGGCGTGACGATCGCCACCAACATGGCCGGGCGCGGCACCGACATCCAGCTCGGCGGCAACCTGGACATGCAGGTCAAGCAAGAGCTTGCCGAGATTCTCGACGAGGCCGAGCACGAGCGGCGTTTCGCCGCGCTCAAGGCCAAAATCGAGGCCAACAAGAAGAAGGTGATCGACGCCGGCGGGCTCTACGTGATCGCCACCGAGCGCCACGAGAGCCGGCGCATCGACAACCAGCTGCGCGGCCGCTCGGGCCGCCAGGGCGACCCCGGTGCGTCGAAGTTCTTCCTGTCGCTCGAGGATGACCTCATGCGCATCTTCGGCTCCGAGCGCATGGACGGCATGCTGCGCAAGCTCGGTCTCGAGGAGGGCGAGGCGATCGTCCACCCCTGGATCAACAAAGCGATCGAGAAGGCGCAGCAGAAGGTCGAGGCGCGCAACTTCGAGATCCGCAAGAACCTACTCAAGTTCGACGACGTGATGAACGACCAGCGCAAGGTCATCTATGAACAGCGGATCGACCTGATGCGCGCGGCCGACGTCTCGGCCGACGTCAGCGACATGCGCCACGGCGTCATCGACGACATGGTCGCGCGCTTCATTCCCGAGAAGGCTTACGCCGAGCAATGGGAGGTTGGCGCGCTGCACGCCGAGGCGCTGCGCGTGCTCGCGCTCGAGCTGCCGATCGCCGAGTGGGCCAAGGAGGAAGGCTGCGCCGACGAAGAGATTCGCCAACGCATCCTCGAGGCCTCCGACCGCAAAATGGCGGAAAAGGCGGCGCATTACAGCCCCGAGCTGCTTCGCATGGCGGAGAAGAGCCTGCTCTTGCAGATCCTCGATCAGCATTGGAAGGACCATCTGCTCTCGCTCGACCACCTGCGCCAGGGCATCGGGCTGCGCGCCTACGCCCAGCGCGACCCCCTCAACGAGTACAAGAGCGAGGCCTTCACGATGTTCGAGGGCTTGCTGGCCAGGCTGCGCGAATCCGTGACCATGGTGCTGTCCCACCTCGAGCTGCGCGTCGCCCAGCCCGAGAGCGACCTTGAACCGCGGCCCGCGCTCCAGATGCGCGAGAGCCTGCCGAGCCCGACCAATGCCGAGGACGACCTGGCGCTGCCGCCGCCGCGGCGCATCGGCGGCGCCGCGCGGGTGGCGGCGGCGGCGCGCGACCCCCTCGATCCGTCCACCTGGGGCAAGGTCGGACGCAACGAGCGCTGCCCGTGCGGCTCGAGCAAGAAGTTCAAGCACTGCCACGGCAAGGTGGTGTACCACGGCGAGGTGGCGTGATAATCGGGGACAGTATACAGTTTTTGCCCCGATAGTTTAGCGTCGTATATAATTTTAGTCGCCGGCCGAGATAACCAAAAACTATATACTGTCCCCAATTACGGCTCCAATTACCCGGTCCGCCGGTCGGGCCGCGGCCGCGGCTCACGCGATGCGGGCGCGGCCCATCTCCAGGAACTTCTCGCGCCGGCGGCTCTTGAGCTCGCTGCCGGGCAGCTCAACGAGCTCCGCCAGCTCCTCCTCGAGCGCCACGCCGAGGCTGGCGATCGCCGTGTCGGGCTCGCGGTGCGCCCCGCCCGTCGGCTCGCCCACGATGCGGTCGATGACACCCAGCTTCATCAGGTCCTCGGCGGTAAGCTTGAGCGCCGCCGCCGCCTCCTCGGCTCGATCGGCGCTGCGCCACAGGATCGAGGCGCAGCCCTCGGGCGAGATCACCGAGTAGATCGCGTGCTCGAGCATGAGGATGCGGTTGGCGACGGCAAGCGCGATGGCGCCGCCCGATCCGCCCTCGCCGATCACCGCGCTCACCAGCGGCACGCGCAACGAAAGGCAGGTCTCGATCGAACGGGCGATCGCCTCGGCCTGGCCGCGCTCCTCGGCGCCGACGCCGGGGTAGGCGCCCGGCGTGTCGATCAGGGTGATCACCGGCCGGCCAAAGCGATCGGCAAGCCGCATCAGCCGCACCGCCTTGCGGTAGCCCTCGGGCCGCGCCATGCCGAAATTGTGCGCAATGCGCCCTTCCGTGTCGGTGCCCTTCTCGTGGCCGATGACCATGACCGGACGCCCGCGGAAGCGGCCGAGGCCGCCGATCACCGCCTTGTCGTCGGCGAAGGTGCGGTCGCCGGCAAGCGGCGTGAAATCCTCGATCAGCGCCGCGACGTAGTCGCCCATGTGTGGCCGGTCGGGGTGGCGCGCGACCTGGGTCCTTTGCCACGGCGTCAGGCGGGTGTAGGTCTGCCGCAACAGGCGGTCGACCTTGGCCTGAAGGCGCGTGATCTCGTCGACGATATTGACGCCGCCGCCGTCGGCGACGTGCCGCAGCTCCCTGATCTTGTCCTCGATCTCGGCGATCGGCTTCTCGAAGGTGAGATAGGTGTCCATGGCGGGCGCTAGTTACCACACCGACGAGTCCGGCGCGACGGGAAATCGATCCGGGCGATCTGGGCGATCCGGGCGATCCGGGCGATCCGGGCGGTCCGGGCGCCGCGGCGACGGATCACGCGGTCGCCATGGGCGCTGGGATGGGCTCAGTCCACGCGCCCGCGGGCCGCGATCAGCTCGTCCTTCTTGACGATCACCTCGGCCTGGCGGATCGAGGCGATGTCGATGAGGCGGCCGTCGAGCGCGACCGCCCCCTTGCCCTCGCGCGCCGCCTGCGCCATCGCCTCGAGGACGCGGCGGGCCTGGGCGACCTCGGCGTCCGACGGGCTGAACGCCTCGTTGGCGAGGTCGATCTGCGAGGGGTGGATCGCCCACTTGCCCTCGAAGCCCAGGGCGGCGGCGCGGCGCGCGGCGGCGCGGTAACCTTCCGGGTCCTTGAAGTCGCCGAGCGGGCCGTCGATCGGGCGCAGCCCGTTGGCGCGCGCCGCCACCACCACGCGGGCCTGGGCGTAATGCCACATGTCGCCCCAGTGCACGGCGCGACCGCCTTCTTCGTCGGGGTCGGCGAGCACCGCGTAGTCGGGGTTGGCACCGCCGACGTTCGTCGTCCGCGCCCCGGTCGAGGCGGCGTAGTCGGCGGGGCCGAAGTGCAGCGCCTCGTTGCGCGGGCTGGCGCCGGCGATGGCCTCGACGTTGGCCATGCCGAGCGCCGTCTCGATGAGCAGCGAGAAACCGACGCGCGTCTCGTAGCCCTTGGCCTGCTCGATCTGCGTCACCAGCATGTCGACGGCGTAGACGTCCGACGCCGTGCCGACCTTGGGGATCATGATGATGTCGAGCCGGCGGCCCGCCTGCTCCATCACGTCGACGACGTCGCGGTACATGTAGTGGGTGTCGAGGCCGTTGATGCGCACCGCCATCGTCTTGTCGCGCCAGTCGATGTCGTTGAGCGCCCCGATGGCGTTCTTGCGCGCCTGCTCCTTGTCGTCGGGGGCGACCGCGTCCTCGAGGTCGAGGAACACCACGTCGGCGGCCGAGGCGGCGGCCTTGTCGAAGAACCGCGGTTGGATCGCGGGCACCGCAAGCTCGCTGCGGTGCAGGCGCACCCGCGCCCGCGCGATGGTATGGAAGCTCATCTCAACCTCCCGGCGACGGCTGGAATCGAGGCCCCGCCCCACGCGCCCGTGCGGCGGCGTGCGGCGAATTGTTGTCGTCTCGCCCAGCTGATGTCAAACCCGGCCGATGTCAAACCCGGCCGATGTCAAACCCGGGCGCGCGGCGTGCCCGCGGCCAGCGGGTGGTGGTCGCGCACCAGCGCCTTCAAGCGCTCCTCGAGCACGTGGGTGTAGATCTGGGTCGTCGCGATGTCGGCGTGGCCGAGCATCTTCTGCACCGCGCGCAGGCCGGCGCCATGGGCGAGCAGGTGGCTGGCGAAGGCATGGCGCAAGACATGCGGAGATACGCGCCGCGGCTCGATGCCGGCCGCCGCGGCGAGCTCCTTGAGCAACTGCCCGAGGCGATGGCGCGTCAGGTGCCCCGAGGCGCCCCGCGACGCGAAGAGCCACGGCGACGAAGCGCCGTGGGGCACGAAGCGGTCGCGCTCCTTGAGGTAGGCGGAGACCGCCCGCGCCGCCGTCTCGCCCAGGGGAACCATGCGCTCCCTGCCGCCCTTGCCGCGCACGACCAGGAGACGGGGATCGCCGCGCAGCGCCGCGAGCGGCAGGGTGACCAGCTCCGAGACCCGAAGGCCCGTGGCGTAGAGCATCTCGACCAGCGCCACAAGGCGCACGCCCTCGGCGCCGGCGCGCGCGCCCGCCGCGGCCAGCAGGCGCTCGACCTCGTCCTCGCTCAGCACCTTGGGCAGCGGTCTCGGCCTCCGCGGGCTGTCGATCGCCGCGGTGGGGTCGTCGTCGCGCACGCCCTCGGCGAACAGGAAGCGATAGAACTGGCGCAGACACGAGAGCCGCCGCGCGCTGGTGGACGGCGACACGCGGGCGGCGAGATGGGACAGGTAGGCGCGCACCGCCTCGGCATCGGCGCCGGCAAGCGATGTGCCGCGCGCCACGATGAAGGCGCCGAAGCCGGCGAGATCGCGCCGGTACGCCTCGAGCGTCTGCGCCGCGGCGCCGCGCTCGGCCGCGAGCATTTCAAGGAAAGTCTCGACGTGACGCCCGTCCGCCGGAGGGAGCGCCGCCTCCCGATCGCTCCGCCTAGCCCGCATTTCTCACCAGGATGCGGTCGTCACGGGGCAGAGACGCCGACAGGCCAGGAAACGTGCGCAGCGCGATGCGGCACATCGGGCAAGCGCGTTGACGCAGCC
>JADFMW010000024.1:0-15000 GCA_022563655.1 Pseudomonadota bacterium | reverse complement strand
GAGACTGCCCGACGCTCGACCCCGAGCAAGGCGTTGAAACCCTGCGCGAGCGGTGCGCGCCGGGCGCGGCAGCCCGCCCGCGCCCGAGCGCGCCGCCGGCGCCAGCGCCGCTCTCGCCGCCGCATCTCTGCCAACCCGTCGGTCGCGGACTCGTGGACGAGACCGTGGGGTATGCCGTCTGACTTTGCCGTCTGACTTTACGGTGCGAACCGGGCTATGCTGGGACTCGCCGCCATACCGCCATACCGCCATGCCAACGGGGAGCGAGCGATGAACCAGGTCGAGCCGCTGAGCCCGGACCTCTTGTACCAGCGCTGCGATCCGGAGGCTTTCTCTTTCACGACCACCGCCGAGCTCGAGGAGCCCACCGAGGTCCTGGGCCAGCAGCGCGCGCTCGAGGCGCTGCGCTTCGGCCTCGGCATGGCCCGCGACGGCTACAACCTGTTCGCCCTCGGCCCGCCCGGCTTGGGCAAGCACGCCGTCGTGCGCCGGATCATCGAGGACAAGGCGGCGACCGAGCCGGTGCCGTGCGAGTGGTGCTACGTGAACAACTTTGCCGACGCGCAGAAGCCCCGCGCGCTCGAACTGCCGCCAGGGGTCGCGGCGAAGCTGCGCGACGACATGCAGCGGCTGGTCCAGGACCTGCGGGCCGCCATACCCGCCGTGTTCGAGACCGACGAGTACCGCGC
This sequence comes from Pseudomonadota bacterium, assembly GCA_022563655.1. Taxonomy (GTDB): domain Bacteria; phylum Pseudomonadota; class Alphaproteobacteria; order JAAXGF01; family JAAXGF01; genus JADFMW01. The sequence continues at coordinate 14,311 of JADFMW010000024.1, read as the reverse complement.
GCGAAAGGGGGCGATCGAGGTGGAATTCAAGCAGCAGCACGAGCAGGCGCTGGAGGAGATCCAGGAGCGCGCCCGCGAGCGCGGCGTGGCACTTGATGCGCACGCCCGCCGGGGTGGGTTTCGCGCCCATGCACGAAGGCGAGGTGATCAGCCCCGACGCGTTCCAGGCATTGCCCGAGGAAAAGCGCCACCGGATCGAGCACGAAGTCGAAACCCTGCAGGCCGAGCTTCAGGTGGTGATGCGCGAGCTTCCGGCGCTGGTCAGGGAAAGCCGACGGCGGCTGCACGAGTACAACCGCGAGGTCACCCGCTTCGCGGTGGAGCACCTGATCGACGAGCTGCGCAAGGCCCACGCCGGGCTCAAGAACGTGGTGGCCTATTTCGACGCGGTGCAGGATGACATCATCGAAAATTTCAACGCCTTCGTCCGCCCCGACGAGGGCGAGCCGGCGCCGGGGCAGGCGCCCCCGGTCGCGGGGATGCTGGGGACTCCGTTCGAGCGATACGCGGTCAACGTCGTGGTCGACCGGCGCGCCGAGAAGGGCTCGCCGGTCGTCTACGAGGACCACCCCACGCACCAGCGCCTGCTCGGCGACGCCGAACACGTGGCCCACTTGGGCGCGCTGGTCACCGACTTCACCCTGATCAAGCCGGGCGCCCTGCACCGCGCGAACGGCGGCCACCTGATTGTCGACGCCCTCAGGCTGCTGCAGCAGCCGTTCGCTTACGACGCGCTCAAACAGGCGTTGCGCGCGCGCCAAATCCGCATCGAATCACCGGGCCGCGCGCTGAGCATGATCAGCACCCGCTCGCTCGAGCCCGAGCCCATACCGCTGAACGTCAAGGTGGTGCTCATCGGCGATCGCATGCTGTACTAACCGGCTGTCTCGGCTCGACCCCGATTTCGACGATCTGTTCAAGGTCGCCGCCGATTTCGAGGACCGGGTCGAGCGCACCGACGACAACGCCATGCTCTACGCCCGGCTCATCGCCACGCTCGCGAAGGACAACGGGCTGAAGCCGCTCGACCGCGAGGGGGTGGCGCGCGCGCTCGAGCACGGCGCCCGCCTCGCCGGCGACGCCGAGAGGCTGTCGGTACGAATCGAAAGCATCGCCGATCTGTTGCGCGAGGCCGACTACTGGAGCGGCCAAGCCGGCAAGGACGTGATCGGCGCCGCCGACTTGCAGCGGGCGATCGACGCCCAGGTGCGGCGCGCCAATCGCATTCAGGAGCGGATGGATGAGGATATCCAGCGCGGCACCATCCTCATCGATACCGCCGGCGCCAGCGTCGGTCAGGTCAACGGCCTTTCGGTCATCCAGCTTGGCAACTACGCCTTCGGCCGGCCAAGTCGCATCACCGACCGCGCGCGTGCGCCCGGGCAAGGGCGAGGTGATCGACATCGAGCGCGAGGTCGAGCTCGGCGGGCCGCTGCACTCGAAGGGCGTGCTGATCCTCTCCGGCTTCCTCGGCGCGCGTTTTGCCGCCGAGCGGCCGCTCTCGCTCTCGGCCAGCCTGGTGTTCGAGCAGTCGTACGGCGGAATCGATGGCGACAGCGCCTCGTCGGCCGAGCTTTACGCCCTGCTGTCGGCGCTGGCCGAGGCGCCGATCCGCCAGTCGCTGGCGGTCACCGGATCGGTCAACCAGTATGGCGAGGTGCAGGCGATCGGCGGGGTCAACGAGAAGATCGAGGGTTTCTTCGACGTGTGCAAGCTGCGCGGGCTGACGGGCGAACAAGGGGTGCTGATCCCGGCTTCCAACGTCAAGCACCTGATGCTGCGCGCCGACGTGGTCGAGGCGGTGGCGCGCGGCGAGTTTCACGTCTACCCGATCGAGACGATCGACCAGGGGATCGAGTGCCTCACCGGCGTTGCTGCCGGCGAGCGCGACGCCGAGGGGCGCCTTGCGGAAGGCACCATCAATCATAAAGTCGAGGCCCGGCTCGGAGATTTCGCCGAGAAGCTGCGCGCGTTCGCGTCGCGCGAGGCGCCTGAAGGCGAGTCGCAGTGAAACGTAGCCAGCCCCGGACGCGCTCGGAGATTCGCCGCATCCTCGTCGGTCTCGATGCGTCGCCGTCGAGCTATGCGGCGCTCGAAGCGGCTGTCAGCCTGGCTCTCGATCTCGAGGCCGAGATCGAGGGGTTGTTCGTCGAGGACGTGAACCTGCTGCGCTTCGCCGGGTTGTCGTTCACCCGGGTGGTCGACGCGGCCTCGGCCCGGCCGCGCGCGTTCGAGCCCGCCGACATCGAGCGCGAGTTGAGGGCGCGGGCCGAGCAGGCCCGCCAGATGCTGGCCGCCGCGGCCGGCACGCGCATCTCCTGGTCCTTCCGCGTGGCGCGCGGCAAGGTCGAGAGCGAGTTCTTGGCGGCGGCGCGCAAAGCCGACCTCGTGAGTCTGGGCTTCGTCGGCGATCGACCGGCCGGGGGCACCGCCGCGGGGTCGCTCGCCCGCCGCGCGGTGTTCGATTCGTCCCGTTCGGTCTTGTTGCTGCGGCGGCGACAAAGCGCCGGCGCGCCGGTCGCGCTGTGCCTCGATAAGGGGCCGAAGGGCGTCCGCGCGCTCGACTGCGCCGCCTCGCTCGCCAAGGCCCAGGGCGGCCCGCTCACGGTCGTGACGTTCGCCGCCACCAAGACCGAAGAGCGCAGGATCGAGGCCAGAGTGGCGGATCGCCTGCACGGCCTGAACCTCAGGTTCAGCTTCCTCCACCTGGGCGCGGCCGGGCGGCGCGACCTCGACGCGGTGCTGCGCGCCGCCCACGGCGGCGTGCTGGTGGTGAGCGCTGAAAGCCCGCTGGTCGAGGGCGATACGCTGAGGACGCTGGTCGAGAACTGCGCCTGCTCGCTGCTGCTCGCGCGCTGAGGCCGGGCGCCCACGAGGCGCCAACAAGGCCTCGGTCGAGGGACCAGCCGCTCACGATCACGATTGAGTTTATGCCGGCCGAATTTATGCCGGCCGAATTTATTTTGGCGCGGCCGAGCCGCGGCCGATAAGAGCCGCAGGCGATACCAATCGCGGTTGAAACCCAGTCGGGCCGCGGTTGAAACCCAGTCGGGCCGCGGTTGAAACCCATTCGGGCGCGTGCGGCGCGAGCCGCCGGATGGCGGCCTCGATCGCGCACGCCCCGCGGCGGGCGGCATGGAGTGGCTCGAGAATGGCGCCCGACGTACGGGGTCACCACGTTCCATAAGATAAAATTTTATCAAAATACGAATAAATATGTAATTAGTCATACAAGTTTCTCCTTGACAAGCATATTTCGAATATGTCAAACAAACGTATATAGCGAATGTGTTTCATTGTATTTTATGCAATTTTCTCTAAACAGAGTTATTACTTGAACCGCGCTTAAGAACGGAGAATGGTTTATGTGCGGTAAAGAAAAACCGACGTTCGGAGATGCAAAAAGGCGTAGCGTGCGCGCTCCGGCTCGGTCAGGAAGACGTTATGGCGGTCGGATGGTCCGCCGCATTGTTTTCTCGACGATCATGGTTTTCTGCATGGGTCTGGGCGATGTCGCCGTCGCCGCGGTGCCGCCGGGCGGCGCGTCGCAGTTCATCCGCCAGATCGGCGACCGGGCGATCGCCACGCTGCGGGCGCCGGATGCCAGCCTAGCGGCGCGCGAGGCGCGGTTCCGCAGCCTGTTGAGCGAGGGCTTCGACCTCGCGTTCATCGGCCGCTTCGTGCTCGGCCGCTACTGGCGCCAGGCGACGCCGGAGCAACGGAGCGCCTACTTGGCGCTGTTCGGCGAGTACGTGCTCAAGACGTATTCGGCGCGGCTCGGCGGCTACGCCGGCGAGGGCATGACCATCCTCTCCGAGCGCCCGGCCGGCACCAAGGACGTGGTCGTGAGCACGCGCATTCTGCGCCCGAGCGGCCCACCGATCGAGGCCGTCTGGCGGGTGCGGACGACCGGCGCGCGGTACCGCATCATCGACGTCATGGTCGAGGGCGTCAGCATGGTGGTGACCCAGCGCTCGGAGTTCGCCGCGGTGGTCCAGCGGCACGGGCTCCAGGGCCTGATCGAGGTTCTGCGCGCGCACCAGTGAGTTTGCCGGCCGGCCCACGTCTGGTCGAACTCCACGGCGCGGGCGAAGGCAGGAAGGGGAAAGGCCATCAAGGTTGCGTCAAACGATGGGGCGACGGATCAAGGTCAAAGCACTGTGGTTCTTGCTCGCGGGCTGAAGACGCGAAAGACATGGCAAACAAGCGCCGTTTTTGCCTTTGGCCGCATGAAATTAAGGGAAGTTTAACACAATACGTCTAATGTACGTCTAAGGTCGAGACTTGGCCGTGGGCATACAAAACCGAGGCTTAGAAAACAAGGATAGGGACATGTTGCATCTTAATGTCAAGTTGCCCGCGACGGTCGGGAAGTTTGCGGCGGATAAGTCAGGCGTCACGGCCATTGAGTACGTCTTGATTGCTGGCGGCATTGCCCTTGCGATCATCGTCTCCGTCGGCTTGCTGGGCGGCGAGCTCGGCGTGCTGTTCGGTGACTTGCAGGTGAGCCTGGCCGGCATGTAGTCATTGTAAAGACAGCATACGATTGTTGCTAATGCGGCAAAAGCATGATATGTTCGTTAACCGCTCCAGCCATGGCTGGATGCAAAGTGAGAGAAGGTGAACGTTTGTTAACTACCGTGTTCGTCTTTTCCAATCCGCGTCGCGGCACTCGGGACGCGCCTTATCGTAAGCAGCGAAGGAGAGTCTGATGTTGCGTCACTATGTCAAGTTGTCCGAAAACGTCAGGAAGTTTGCCTCGGACGAGTCCGGCGTCACGGCCATCGAGTACGGCCTGATCGCCGCCGGCATCGCCGTTGCCATCATCGTTGCAGTCGGCCTGCTCGGTGAGGAGCTTTCCGACATGTTCGATGCCGTAACTGCGGCCATCTAATCATTTCGCTGACGCAAAGCAGCCACCGCTTTGGCGGACTTAGTGGCTTCGCCGCATAAGGCTGCGTTAATGCATTCAGGGCGGTACATGCACGGTCGTCCGTAGCGATCCCGAAAGCATTCTCGCGGGATCGTTACGGACGCCACTCTCTCGAGTTTCTGATTTGGTGGAGACACGGCCGCAAGCCGTGAAGAAACCTCGAAATCACGTCCGCCGCATGCTGGAAACCATCATCGTTTTGCTGTTCCCGTTGGCGCTGCTGTACGCGGCGCTCTGCGACTTGGCGAGCTACCAAATCCCCAACTGGATATCCCTGGCGATCGTGGCGGACTTTTTCGCCGGGGCGCTCGCGACTTCCCTCGACATAGCGGCCATAGGCTGGCATTTTAGCGCAGGCCTTGCAACGCTCTTGGTCGGCATACTGCTATTCGCCAGAGGTCTTCTCGGCGGCGGCGATGCCAAGCTGCTGGCCGCCTGCGCGGTGTGGGTCGGCTGGCCGGGCCTGCCGCGCTTCTGCCTTGTCGTGGCCGTGCTCGGCGGCTTGCTCGCCTTGCTCGTGCTTGGCTTAAGGCGCGTCAGGCTTCCCGCTTGGTGGGCCGAGCGAGCGTGGATCCGCCGCCTGCTATCGGCCGAGCAGGGGATTCCCTACGGTGTCGCGATCGGCATTGGCGGGGTCGTGGTGTTCAAGGATTTACCATTGGTCGCCGATTTACCATTGGTCGCCTCAGCCGCGAGCCAGGTGCTCGAACCGTGGCGAGCGGCGTTGACGCTGGCCGCGATCTAGTAACACTAAGGTAGGTACGGCAAATGACGGGCCATACTAGGGATTGGTTGACGTTTTGCTTCCTTGATCGCATAATCTCGGCCGTTGGGGGAGCGTGGCGCGAGGAAACATGCGCGAGGCTCGAAAATTCTTAAACTCCTAGGGCCCAAATCATGCGCATAGCTGCAGTTATCCTCGTCGTGGTCGCACTGGGTTTTGCGGGGGTCACCTTCTACTTCCTTCAAGATTACCTGGCGGACCAGAGGGCCGATGTCACCGTTCCAGAGCGGGCGGTCGTCGAGGTTGTCGTCGCGAGCCGCGACCTGCCGGCGGGAAAGGTGCTCGAACCGATCCATCTCCAGTGGCAGCCCTGGCCCGACGACACGAACTTCGAAGGCTACATCGTTCAGCGAGACGGCGTTGGCAAGGAGCAAATCGAAGAGTTGGTCGGCTCGGTGGTGCGGCGCGCCATTGCCACGGGCGAGCCGGTATCCACCGGCAAGGTGTTCAAGCGAGAGCAAGCCGGCTTCCTCTCGGGCCTGCTGCGGCCCGGCATGCGCGCCGTCAGCATCAAGGTCTCGGCGGTGTCGGGTGCGGCGGGGTTCATCCTGCCGGGGGACCGTGTCGACGTGGTGTTGACCAGCGAGTGGCGGGAGAAATCGGAGCAGTTGGGAAACATCGTGAGGCGGTTCAGCGAAACGATTCTCTACGACGTTCGCGTCCTGGCGATCGACCAGAGCCTCGACGATATGGACGATAGCGCCCAGGTGAGCGAAACCGCGACGCTCGAGATCTCGCCGAAGCAGACCGAGATGCTCGCGGTCGCAGGCTCGATGGGCAGACTGTCGCTGTCGCTCAGGAGCCTGTCTCCGGGGCCGGGCGACACTTACTTCGGCGGCTCCTTCACCAGCGACCGCGAGGTCAGCCTAGCCCTGGGTGGCCGCTTTGCCGCGGCCGAGCGCCGCGCCGAGCCGCCGCCGGCCCGGCAGCCGAAAAAGACCGCCACGTCCAAGAAGCGCACGAGCACGGTAAAGGTTTTCCGATCTTCCAGCGCCTCGACGCGCGAGTTTACGCGGTAGGCCCGAGATGATTTCAGCTCGAAATATTGCGCGCGGCCTGTGCCTGGCCGCGGTGCTGCTCGTGACCGGGCCTGCGCTCGCACAGCAAACCATCATCGCCACGCCGATAGCGGCCGAGCCGCGCGGCGCCCACGCGGTTCCCGACGTCATCTCCGTGCCCCTGAACAAGTCGAAGATTTTCGATCTTCCCACCGACGTCCGGGACGTGCTCGTCGGCAATCCCGCGGTCGCCGACGTCGTGATCAAGACACCGCGCCTGGTTTACGTTCTGGGACGAAAGGTCGGCGATACGAACGTGTATTTCCTGGACCGCAAGGGACGGCAGATCCTGCGGCTCGAGATCCGCGTCGACAGGGATCTTGCCGCCCTGAACAAGGCGTTCGCGGAGCTGTTGCCCGGCGAGCGCATCAAGGCCACGGCGATGAACGCGGACATCGTGCTCAGCGGCATCGTGCGCTCGGCCAAGGCCGCCGAGGACGCCCGCCTGATCGCCCGCCGGTTCGTCAAGGAAGACGAGAACATCGTCAACATGCTGCGCATCGAGAACGAGCAGCAGGTCCTGCTCAGGGTGCGCATCGCCGAGGTGTCGCGCTCGGTCGCCAAGGAGCTGGGCTTTGATTCGACTATCGAATTTAATCAGAGGAATGTTGATATCGAGTTTTCTTCGTCGTCCGGACTTGTTGGTACGTTCGGAGGTGCGACCCTGATGCTGACCTCCTTATTTCGCGATGTGTTTGACCTGTTAGAAATCACATTCGACGCCCTCGAAAGCCAGGGCCTGGTCAAGACCCTCGCCGAGCCCAACCTGACGGTGGTTTCGGGCGAGAACGCGAACTTCGTCGCCGGCGGAGAGTTTCCCTTCCCCAGCGGCCTGGACAATGACGGAAACCTCAAATTCGAGTTCAAGCAGTTCGGCGTGGTTCTCTCCTTCACTCCGGTGGTGCTGAGCTCGGGGCTGATCAGCCTGAAGATCGCGACCGAGGTCAGCGAGATTTCGGATGAGTTGGCCCTCAGGTTTGGCGAGACTGAGATCCCGTCGCTGGTGGTGAACCGGGCCGAGACGACGGTCGAGCTGCCGAGCGGCGGCTCCCTGGTGATCGCGGGACTGCTCCAGAACGACATTCGCGACTCGGTGGACGGGTTCCCCGGCCTCAAGGACATCCCGATTCTCGGCGCCCTGTTCCGCAGCGTCGAGTTCAATAAGAACGAGACCGAGCTTATCATCGCGGTGAGCGTGTATCTCGTGGCCCCGATCAACCCTCGGGACATCGCGCTGCCGACCGACGGCTTCGCTCCGGCCAGCGACTTCGACCTCTACTTCCTCGGCCGTCTGCACGACGTTTACACAAGGCCAGGCGAGGCGCCGCCGAGCGAGCCGCTGCGGGGGCCGATCGGCTACCTGATGGAGTGACGATCATGCGTAAATGGAGTGGAGCACGGTGGCGTCACGGTCGGCGCCTGATGCTGCTGGGCGGCTTGGCGTTGCTGACCGTGGCCTGCACCACGGCCGACGATGACGTCGCGGACTGGTTCCACGTCGACTGGCTGGCGAACTATACTGAAAAACACCAGCTTCTCGGTGAAGGAAAGGTTGCCTGGCTTAGAAATTTCCGCGTCAAGAGGCTGCCGGTTTACACCGAGGTCACGGCCGAGCGGTTTCCGGTGACGGTCGAACCCCGCGTCGCGATCTTTACCATTCCGGGCGCCGCCGCGGACGTGGCGCTCTCGGCTGCCGATCGGACTCGACTCGACGCCTTCATCGGCGCATATCTGACGAGAGGCCACGGTCAACTGACGATCGCGGTGCCGGGGACCGGCGACGCAGAGTACCAGGCGATCGACAGGGGCATGGTGATCGTCGACCACGCCCTTTCGCGCGGGTTGCGCGAGGACGAGATCGTGCTGCGCGTCGAGACCGCGCCCGCCGGCGCCAAGAACCAGATCGTGGCGAGCTACGAAACGTACGACCTGCGCGTGCCCGTATGCGGCGACTGGAGCAAGGAATCGAGCCACGATCTGACCAACACGGTGCACAGCAACTTCGGCTGCGCGGTGCAACGCGATTTCGCACTGATGGTCGCCAACCCGGCCGATCTCGTCGCCATGCGCGCTCCGGCGCCGCACGATACCGGGCGCAGCAACGTGGTGATCGGGCTGTACCGCGCGGGCAAGCCGACCGGCGCCAAGCGGGCCGCAGAAGAGCGCGCGGCGCTCGCGGCCATCGGAGTCACGAAATAGGGTAAATTGATTGACCAGCAAAACAGAGGCCGGCCATTTTTAAGACGTCCATAACCGCCTTCGTCGCGAATGATGAGACCAAGGCGATGGTCGAGCAGGCTCTGAGCGACCGCAGACTGGCGAAGTCGGCCATCGACGTCCAGTCCGGCGGGCTGGACGGGGCGATTGACTATTTCGGCAAAGAGTCGAGCCCCGCGCTCATCGTGATCGAAGTAACCGAAGGCAGCAACGAGCTGATCGAGAAGATCGACACGCTGGCGGAGGTTTGCGACTCCGGCGCCCAGTTGCTCGTCCTCGGCGCCGTCAACGACGTCGAGGTGTACCGCTCGCTGATTCAGCAGGGGGTGAGCGACTATCTGGTGCCGCCCCATTCCGCCAAACGGATCATCGATGCTGTCACCGCCATTTGCATCGACCCCGCCGAGCCGCAGCTCGGCCGCGTTATTTCGTTCGTGGCGGCGAAGGGCGGCTCGGGCAGCAGCACGATAGCGCACAATACGGCGTGGCAACTCGCGCGCCTGTTCGACGACAGCGTCGCCGTGCTCGATCTCGACCTCGCGTTCGGCACGCTGGGGCTCGCCTTCAACCTCGATTCGCAGCAGAGCATCCAGGACGCCCTCGCCCACCCCGAGCGGCTGGACGAGGTTCTTCTCGAACGCTTCATGGCCAAGCGCGACGATCAGCTGATGCTGCTCACCGCGCCGAACTCGCTGAATATTAACCCGGATATCAACATCGATTCATTCGACGTGCTGTTGAATCTTGTCCGTCGGGCGGCGCCGTTCGTGGTGCTTGACGTTCCGCACCAGTGGTCGGCGTGGACCCAACACGTGCTCGGCCAATCCGACGAAATCGTGTTGACCTCGATGCCCGATCTTGCGTGTTTGCGCGACACCAAGAGCCTGTTCGACGCGTTCGCCGAAAAGCGCGTAAACGACGCGCCGATACGCTTGGTGCTGAACCACCTCGGCGAGTATCGAAAGAGCCAGCTTTCGGTCAAGGATTTCGAGAACGCCCTCGGCGCGTCGCCGGCGCTGGTTATCCAGCATGAGCCCGCGCTGTTCGGCACCGCCGCCAACAACGGGCAGATGATCGGCGACGTGAACAGCCGCAGCCGGGTGGTCGAGAGCTTCAAGGTATTGGCGCAGGCGGTCTCCGGGCGCGAGCCGCCCAAGAAGAACAAAAAAGGCGGAGGGATATTCTCTCTCTTCCGGAATAAAGGAAAGGCTTAACTAATGGCGTTCGGGAAACGCACCGGCGTCTCTGCCAAGCAGCGCGTCGCGGATGCGGCGCCGGAGCCCCGGCCCCAGCCCAAGCCGGTCATGAAGGTGGTGGCCGAGAAACCGGAGCAGGCGCCCAAGCCCCGGGCCCCGGCCAAGCCCATGGCGGCGGCGGGCCTGCGGCTGCAAGAAGCCGCGGAGACCAAGCTCTCCGAGGTCAAGACGAGCATTTTCAACGCCCTGATCGATACGGTCGACCTCACCGAGCTGAGCAAACTAGATCCGGATCAGGTGCGCGCGGAGATCACCGACATCGTCTCCGAGATCATCAGCGTGCGCAGCATGGTGCTGAGCGCCGCCGAGCAGCAGAGATTGATCTCCGAGATCTGTGACGACGTGCTCGGGCTCGGCCCGATCGAGCCGCTGCTGGCGCTCGACGACGTCTCCGACATCATGGTCAACGGGCCCAAGAATATCTTCATCGAGAGGGGCGGCAAGATCGAGAAGACCAACGTGACGTTCCGCGACAACGCGCAGCTCATGCACGTCTGTCAGCGCATCGTCAGCGCCGTCGGGCGCCGGGTGGACGAATCGAGCCCCATCTGCGACGCCCGCCTGATGGACGGCAGCCGCGTCAACGTCATCGCGCCGCCGCTTTCGATCGATGGCACGACCCTGACGATCCGTAAATTCACCAAGGAAAAGCTCACCCTCGCAAAGCTGGTCGAGTTCGGCACCATAACCCCGGGCGGGGCGAAGCTGTTGGAGGTCATCGGCGGCTGCCGCGTCAACGTTCTCATCTCGGGCGGCACCGGCAGCGGCAAGACCACCCTGCTCAATTGCCTGACGCGGTTCATCGACGAGGGCGAGCGTACCATCACCTGCGAGGACGCCGCCGAGTTGCAGCTTCAGCAGCCGCACGTGGTGCGCCTCGAGACCCGGCCGCCCAACCTCGAGGGCGTCGGCCAGGTCACGATGCGCGACCTCGTGAGGAACTGCCTGCGCATGCGTCCCGAACGGATCATCGTCGGCGAGGTCCGCGGCCCCGAGGCGTTCGACCTGTTGCAGGCCATGAACACCGGCCACGACGGCTCGATGGGGACGGTCCACGCCAACAGCCCGCGCGACGGGATCAGCCGCATCGAGAACATGATCGCCATGGGCGACTTCAACATGCCGACGAAAGCGGTGCGCGAACAAATCTCCTCGGCCTTGCAAGTCATCATCCAGACACAGCGCCTGCGCGACGGTTCGCGCCGGATCACCCATATCACCGAGGTCATCGGCATGGAGGGCGATGTGGTGACGTTGCAGGATCTCGTCCTCTTCGACGTCCAGGGTGAAGACGAGAAGGGAAACATCGTCGGCCGGCACAAGGCGACCGGGATCAGGCCGAGCTTCTGGGATCGCGCCCGCTACTTCGGCCTCGAGGACCTGTTGACGGACGCCATGGAAGAACTCAACGTCGAGTGACGCAATGGCACCCGAAGACCTCATAATCGTCGTCGGAATTGCTCTCTCCGCGTTCCTGGTGCTCGGGTGCGTGAGCGGTTATCTCGTCTACGAGATGCGATTCAGCCCGCGGGCGCGCTTGCGCAAGAGGATCTCCTCGGTGGTCAATCCCGGCTCGGGTTCCGTCGCCGGCGGGGCGGACAGAGGCGAGGGTCGCCGCCGCAAGCAAGTTCAGGACAAGTTGAAGACGATCGAGCAGGAGCAGCACAAGAAGTCGCAGCGGCGTCGCCAGGTTCGACAGCAGATGCTCGAGGCAGGGTTCAACACCCGGGTCCGCGAATTCTATCTCCTCAGCGCCATCGTCGCGCTGGTCGCCGCCGGCGCATACCTGCTCACGGGATTCTGGTGGTGGGGCGCGTTTCTGGTCGCGCCGCCGGTGGGTTACTTCCTGCCGAGGTTCGTCTTGGGCTACCTCGCGAACCGTCGTAAGAAGCAGTTTACCGCGCAGTTCGCCGACGCTATCGACGTGATCGTACGCGGCGTCAAGTCGGGTCTGCCGACCAGCGAATGTCTGAAGGTGATCGCGGAGGAGAGCCCCGAGCCGATGGCCGGAGAGTTCCGCTTGATCACCGAAAGCCAGAACCTTGGACTGACGCTCGATGATGCGATGGCGCGCGCGCTCGATCGGATGCCGACGCCGGAACTGAAGTTCTTCGCCATCGTCATGAACATCCAGCAACAGACCGGCGGCAACCTGGCGGAGACCCTGACCAACCTCACGACGGTGCTGCGCGACCGCAAGAAGATGCGCGACAAGATCACGGCGGTGTCGGCGGAGGCCCGCTGGACGGCGATCATCATCGGCTCTCTGCCGTTCATCGTATGCGGGGCCTTGCTCGCCACCAACCCCGAGTACATCCTCTTGCTGTTCACCGACACACTCGGCAACATTTTCGTCGGCGTCGGCCTCGCGCTGATGACCACCGGCTCGATCATCATGAAGCAGATGATCAACTTCGAGATCTGATGGACTCGCTCTTCGACCCGCAAACGATCATCCTGGTGCTTGCCACCGGAGCGACCTTCATGATGGTTGCCGCCATCGCGCTGCCGTTTATCGAGCGCGATCCGTTGACCTCGCGGCTCAGTGCTGTCGCCAAGCGTCGCGAGGAGTTGAGTCAACAGCAGAGGGCCAAGACCCAGAAACAGCCGCTTCTGGGCAAGCGCCAAATCAGCACGATGAAAATCATTCTCGAGCGGCTGAAGCTCGAAAACCTTCTGGGTTCGCGCTCGCTTCGCATCAAGCTCTCGCAAGCCGGGTTTCGCGGGCAAGCGCCGATCGTTGTCTTCGCCTTTACGAGACTGCTGCTGCCGCTTGTTTTCGCCATCTGGGTGGGGGTGATGCTCTTCGTGAGCAAGAAATTCGAGCTCGATTTTGGCATCAAGCTCGGCATCACGTTTGCGGCGGGCCTCGTCGGCTTCGGCCTGCCAAATGTGCTCCTTAACAACTTGATCCAGAAGCGCCAAAAGCAGCTGACGTTGGGCTTCCCGGACGCTCTCGACCTGCTCGTCATTTGCGTCGAGGCCGGCCTGTCGCTTGAGGCTGCGTTTAATCGTGCCACCGAAGAGATGGCGCTGAGCGCGCCGATCGTTGCCGAGGAATTCGGCCTCACCTCGGCCGAGCTTGCCTTCTTTTCGGACCGCCGGAAGGCGCTGCAAAACTTTGTCGACCGGACCGGTCTGCCGTCCGTGAAGTCTCTGGTGACGGCGCTGATTCAAACCGAAAAATACGGCACCTCCCTGGCCGCCAGCCTGCGCGTGCTGGCTCAGGAGAACCGCGACGCGCGCATGAGCCGCGCCGAGGAGAAGGCCGCGTCCTTGCCGGCCAAGCTGACCGTGCCGATGATCACGTTCTTCCTGCCCGTCATCTTCATCGTCGTCCTGGGCCCGTCAGTCATTCAGCTCCGCGAAATGTTCTGATCGCGCGTTTCACGCTGGCCCGCCCAGCCGCGGCCGCGCCCCACGCGCACGCACCCAACCAACGACCGGTGGCGAATTTTTGCGGCGACTGGCTTGCCGTCGGGGCGCCAGGGTACCAATTCTCCGCCTGGGCAGCATCTTTCGATCTTGGGGAGGGATGGCCTTGAGCGAGCAACCGGCTATCGAGTGGCACCGCGTCGCGAGGACAAGCGAGGTGGAAGAGGACGACCCCAAAGCGGTGCGCGTCGGCGATCACCTCATCGCGATCTACAACGTCGGCGGCACGATCTACGCCACCGCCGACGTTTGCACCCATGAATTCGCGTCGTTATCGGAGGGCTTCGTCGAGGGCGACGTGATCGAATGCCCGCTCCACGCGGGAAGGTTTCACATTCCCAGCGGCAAGGCGCTGTCGCCGCCCGTTACCGAAGATCTCGGCACCTATCCGGTGAAGCTCGAGGGCGACGACATCTACGTTGGGGTTCCCATCGACTGAGCGGCGCGCCCGGTCGGCGTCGCGGCGACGAGCGCCGGGGAAGCATCCCCAAGATGGCGGGAGTGATTCGCGGACTCGCGCAAGCAAGCGCTAGCCCGCATTTCTCACCAGGATGCGGTCGTCACGGGGCAGAGACGCCGACAGGCCAGGAAACGTGCGCAGCGCGATGCGGCACATCGGGCAAGCGCG
>JADFMW010000023.1 GCA_022563655.1 Pseudomonadota bacterium | reverse complement strand
GCGGCGCGTTCGGCCTCGGCGGCGCTCTCGGCCGACAGCACTGCCTCGGCCTCGATCACCGCCTGCTTGCGCGCCACCTGGTCGGCCCGGCGCGCGATCCCGAGGGCGCGGGCGCGGGCTTCCTTTTCTTCGGCGGTAAGGGTCTTGAGAACGGCCGTGCGGCGGGCGGCTTGCGCGCCCTCTTCGAGCGCCTCCGAGGTCGGCGCATCCGTAACCGCCTCCGCCGGCGACGAATCGGGCTCGGCGGCCTCGACCGGCATCTCCTGCACTTCGGTCATACGGCCGCCCTTGCCGAGAGCGAAGGTACGCTTGCGCCGCACCTCGACGGTGACCACCTTGGAGCGCCCGTGGGAGAAGCTCTGACGCACCTGGCCGGTCTCGACCGTCTTGCGCAGCTCGAGTCGCCCCGGACGTCGCAGGGTCAGGGAATCTTTCTTATCCGTCTCGTCGCTCTCGCTCATGGTTCCCTAACGGGTTGCCCCTCGTCTGTCTGGCGCGCCGCGGGCTTCGTCTACGCGGCGAAACCCGCCCAGCCGCGCTGCTTCGGCGGCCAACCGCTGAGCCATCCGGCCCTTCCTCACGGCGATGTAAACCACATGCTCGCGTCCGACGGCCGCGGCCAGCTCGGCGGCGCGAAACATGGTCACCACCGGCACGCCATCGGCCATCCGTCCGAGCCTTTGGCGCCCGCCGTCCGCGGCGTCCGAGGCGACGACCAGCACGCCGGCCGCTCCCGAGCCGAGCATGGCACGGACCTTTTCGAAACCGGCTACCGCCGCCCCCGCGCGCCTTGCCAGGCCCAACAGATCGAGGCAGCGCCGGGCGAGCAGCCGCTCCACACGATCGGCCAAGTCGGGCTCGACGGCAACCCTGGCCCGAAGTCCCTTGGCGAATACGTTGCGGGCGCAGGCCGTATTTACCACATCCCGCTCCGCACTCAACCACAAACCCCGCCCCGGCAGGGTTCCGGTGGTGTCGGGCACGACCGTGTGGTCGGGCCCGACCACGAACCGCACCAGCGCGCGCTTGTCGGCCTCGCGTCGAGTCACGAAGCAGCGACGCCGCGGTCCGGCCAAGCCCCTGGGGCCTTCGTCGACAGCCATGTTCTGGGCGCTCATGCTCATTTCGACCGCGCCTGAGCGGGGGTCAGGCCTCGGGCTCGACGTCGTCCTTCGGCGCCGCGTTCTCGTCCGTGAACCAGTGGGCGCGGGCGGCCATGATGATGGCGTCGGCATCTTCCCCGGACAGAGAGCTTTCGGGCAGCAATTCGAGCAGCTCGTCGCTCGCGAGGTCGGCGAGGTCGTCGAGCGTCTTGACGCCTTTTTCGCCGAGCGCCACGAGCATCGCCGGGCGCAACCCGGGCAACTCGGCGATTTCGTCCGACACGCCCATCTCCTTGCGCTGCTTGTCGAGCTCGCGGCCCTGCTCGGCAAGATAAGCGTGGGCGCGTTCGCGCAGCTCGCGGGAGACGTCTTCGTCGAAGCTTTCGATCGCGGCCAGCTCCTCGAGCGGCAAGTAGGCGACGTCCTCGACCGTGGAAAACCCTTCGGTAACCAGGAGATGGGCAATGACGTCGTCGACGTTGAGCGCATCGACAAACGCCTGCGAGCGGGTGCGGAACTCCCCGGTCCGCCGCTCGGCCTCCTCATCCTCGGTGAGGAGGTCGATGTCCCAGCCCGAGAGCTGCGACGCGAGCCGCACGTTCTGCCCGCGGCGGCCGATGGCGAGGCTGAGTTGGTCGTCAGGCACGACCACCTCGATTCTGCCCGCTTCCTCGTCGAGCACCACCTTCGTCACCTCGGCCGGCGCCAGGGCGTTGACCACGAAGGTCGCAGAGTCGGGCGACCATTTGATGATGTCGATCTTCTCGCCCTGGAGCTCGCTGACCACCGCCTGGACGCGGCTGCCGCGCATGCCGACGCAGGCGCCCACGGGGTCGATGCTCGAATCGTTCGACAACACGGCGATCTTGGCGCGGCTGCCGGGGTCGCGCGCCACCGCCTTGATTTCGATGATGCTGTCGTAAATCTCGGGCACTTCCTGGGCGAACAGCTTGGCCATGAACTGCGGCTGCGTGCGCGTCAGGAAGATCTGCGGGCCCCGCTGCTCGCGGCGCACGTCGTAGATGTAGGCGCGTACCCGGTCGCCCTGGTGGAACGATTCGCGCGGCAGCATCTCGTCGCGCCGCAGCAGCGCCTCGCCGCGCGCCAAGTCGGCCATGACATTGCCGTACTCGACGCGCTTGACCAAGCCATTGACGATCTCGCCGATGCGATCCTTGTACTCCTCGTACTGGCGTTCGCGCTCGGCTTCCCGCACCTTTTGCACGATCACCTGCTTCGCGGTTTGGGCGGCGATGCGGCCGAACTCGATCGGTGGCAGAGACTCGGTGATGAAGCCGCCGATCTCGATCTCGGCGTCGCGCTCACGGCCTTCGGCAAGCGTGAGCTGAATGATCGGGTTTTCCACTTCCTCCACCACCTCGAGATAGCGCATCAGCCGGATCTCGCCGGTCGTGCGGTCGATCTCGGCGCGGATGTCGTGCTCCTGCCCGTACTTGCGCTTGCCGGCGTGTCCGATCGCCTGCTCCATGGCTTCGAGCACGGTCTCGCGCTCGATCCCCTTCTCGCGGGCCACGGCCTCCGCCACCTGCAGCAGCTCCGGCTGGAGGGCGGCGGTTTCGATGTCCATCACCATGTTGCTACACGCGCCTCTGGTTGTTGGTCGCTGCGATCAGATCATCGGTCAACACGAGCTTCGCTGTGTCGATGTTGTCCAGCGGGATGTCCGCCTCCTCATCGCCCAGGGCGATGCGTACGCCGCCCTCGGAGACGCCGAGGAGCCGTCCGCTGAAGCGCCGGCGCCCCTCGATCGGGCGCTGCGTTTGGATCTTAGCCTGGTAGCCGGCGAAGCGCTCGAAATCGCCACGCCGCACAAGCGGCCGGTCGATGCCCGGCGTGCTGATCTCAAGCTCGTAGGCCCCGGGCATGGGGTCTTCGACGTCGAGCACGGCCGAGACCGCGCGGCTGATCGCGGCGCAGTCGTCGACCGTCGTGCCGGCGCCGTCGCTCCGCTCCGCCATGATCTGGAGCTTCGACCGCCCGCCGCGCAAGATCTTGACCCGGACCACATCGTAGCCCATGGCGTCAAGGGTCGGCGCGACGAGTCGCGCGATGTCGCTCTCTACCCCCGAGGTCATGTTTCACCCGACCGCGAAAAAAAGTGGGCCGGAGGCCCACAGAACACAAGGGCCCAACCCGGTAACCAAGCCCTCGCAGCGACGAACCCCGGATCATAGTGATCCCGCCGGGCCTCGCAAGTATTTTCTGCCCTGGATCCAGCCCTAACATGGACCGGCCCCACCGATATCCAGCGATTACAAGGGCGCGGACCAAGCCTTCCTGGCACAGACTATCGTGGTTCGACACCGTCCTGGGGCGGCGTCTCCTCGACGCGGCCTACGGCGGTGCGTCTTCTTCGAGCCGCTCGCGGACCACCCGGCGGAAGCGCAGGAACACGGGACGCCTGCCCTGCCTGCGGGCTTTCTCCTCGTAACGCGTTTCCGGCCAGTCATCGGGTCGTTCGCGCCAGTCCCTGGGCGAGCGCGCGAGCCAGACGAAGGAATCGTGGCGCCTGAGATGGTCGAGAATCCAGCGGCAATGCTCGGCGAGGTCGGTGGCGAGCCGGAACTCGGCTCCGTCGCGCAGGATGCGCGCGCAGACATCGAGCGTTTGGCGGTTGATGAACCGCCGTTTGTGATGGCGCGCCTTGGGCCAGGGATCGGCGAACAGCGCGAACAGCCGGCCGACGGATGCGTCGGGCAGGGCGGCGAGGAGCAGCCGCGCGTCGTCGGGCACGACGCGAACGTTGCCCAAGCGCTGCGCGGCCACCGTGGCGAGCAAGGCGGCGACGCCGTTAATGTAAGGCTCGCACCCAATCAGCCCGACCTCGGGGTGGGCGCGCGCCTGGGCGGCGAGATGTTCGCCGGCGCCGAAGCCCACCTCGATCCAGACATCCGCAACCGGGTCGTCGAACAGGGCGCGCGGATCGAGCCGGCCGCTGGCTGGCACCGTGACCTCGAGCCGGGGCAAAAGCTGCTCGATGAGGCGCTGCCGGCCGGGCCGCAGCTTCCTGCCGCGGCGCCGGCCGTAAAGCAACCGCGGCGACGTGGTACGGCGCGGCGGCACTGCGGCACCGCTCAGGCGAAGGCCGAGGTCAGCTCGTCAACGAGGTCGAGACGCTCCCACGAAAAGCCGCCGTCGGGCTCGGGCGACCGCCCGAAGTGGCCGTAAGCCGCGGTGCGGGCGTAGATCGGACGGTCGAGCCCGAGGTGCTCGCGGATGCCGCGGGGCGAGAGGTTGACGAGCTCGCGCAGCAAACCTTCCAGGCGGTCCTCACAGACCCGGCCCGTGCCGTGCGTCTCGACGTACAGCGCCAACGGCTCCGACACGCCGATCGCGTAGGCGAGGTGGAGGGTGCAGCGATCGGCGAGGCGCGCGGCGACCACGTTCTTGGCGAGGTAGCGGGCGGCGTAGGCCGCCGAGCGGTCGACCTTGGTGGGGTCCTTGCCCGAGAAGCACCCGCCACCGTGCGGCGCCGCGCCGCCGTAGGTATCGACGATGATCTTGCGTCCCGTAAGACCCGTATCGGCCGCGGGGCCGCCGATCACGAAGCGGCCGGTGGGGTTGACGTAAAAGCGCTCGTCGTCGCACATCCAGCCGTCGGGGAGCACGTTGACGACGTGCGGACGCACGATCTCGCGCGCCTTGTCCTGGCTCACGTCGGGGACGTGCTGGGTCGACACGACAATCGCGGCCGCCCCCACCGGCTTGCCGTCGACGTATCTCAGGGTAACCTGGCTCTTGGCGTCGGGGCCAAGTTCGGGCGCGGCGCCGGAATGGCGCGCCTCGGCCAGCGAGCGCAGGATGGCGTGTGCGAAGAAGATCGGCGCCGGCATCAGTTCGCTGGTCTCGCGGCAGGCGTAGCCGAACATGATGCCCTGGTCGCCGGCGCCCTCGTCCTTGTTGCCGCTGGCGTCGACGCCGCGGGCGATGTCGGGCGACTGAGCGTGGACGCACACCTCGACCTTTACCTGCTTCCAGTGAAATCCCTCTTGCTCGTAGCCGATCTCGCGCACGCTGGCACGGGCCACGTCTTCGAGATGCGCTGGCGTGATCGAGGCCGGGCCGCGCGTCTCGCCGGCGATAATGATGCGGTTGGTCGTGACCAGCGTTTCGACCGCCACGCGCGCATGAGGGTCGGCGCCAAGGTAGGTATCGACGATGGCGTCGGAGATCCGATCGCAGACCTTGTCGGGATGCCCCTCGGAGACGGACTCGCTGGTAAAAAGATGATCGCGCCTGGTCAGAGACGGCCCCCGGATTGGCTCAACGTTTTCGGAACAACGTCACGCTTCGCTCGCCTGGCCCGCCTCGGAGCAGGCAACAACCCGAGCCTTTGTGACAAGCTTTCCACAACGGGTCAAGTGCTTTCCAAGCGCGTTGCCCGCGCCGCAGACGCCGATCGGGAAGCCCGCTGCTCTTAGCCCGTGCCGCCGGATTTCTTGGATACGTTCGCAATCGCCTTGGTCAGCTGGAAGAGGCGCTTGCGCGCCGCCGGATCGGAGATGCGATAGTAGGCGCGCACCAACTCGAGGGTCTCACGCTTGGCCATCGGATCCGGCTCGAACGGCGCCGGCGCACCCTCGCGCAAGCCGGGCGCGTCGGCTGTCTCGAGCGGGGGCATGTCGTCGAAAAAAAACGACACGGGCACGTCCAAGATCTGACTCAGCTGGTAAAGACGGCTGGAGCCGATGCGGTTGACCCCGCGCTCGTACTTCTGGATTTGCTGGAAGGTCAGCCGAACCGCTTTCCCAAGCTTCTCCTGGCTCATTCCCAGCAAGGTGCGGCGCAATCGGAGGCGGCGTCCAACGTGAACATCGATCGGGTTCGGAACAGATGCCATTACGCGAGAACTCCTTTTTTGGATTGAGACTTGCCGATCTCTCGATTGCACGAGCCAGTTGGCAGCCTTGGGTTACGCGATCTTGGTTACTTCATCAGGGTTAACACTCGATAGCCGCGCGGACTGTAACATACCATTGCGTGTTGCAAAACCCGTGGACTCGTCATTTTTTTGTCCCGAGCGGCCAGCCCGCCGAGAACCACGCCGCCAAAGGCCAGCAGCACCAGCAGCGTGAAATCGCCCCATCTGGCGTAAGGCGTGAGGCGATCGAGCGCGACCGGCAGCGCCACGTCGAGCACGCCCTTGCGGTCGAGCCCCAGCCGCGCCGTGACCCGCCCGTAAGAATCGACCACGCCCGAGATGCCGGTGTTGGCGACCCGCACCAGCGGCAGGCCCTGCTCGACCGCGCGCATGCGGGCGCTGGCGAAATGCTGGTAGGGCCCGCTGCTGATGCCGAACCAAGCGTCGTTGGTGAGGTTGAGCAGCCAGTCCGGGCGGTCGGTCCGGTCGATCACCTGGTGGGGAAAGATCGCCTCGTAGCAGATCAACGGGCTCACGGGGGGCAGGCCCGGCAGCCTCAGGGTGCGCGGCCCGGGCCCGGCGGAGAAGTCGACCGTCCCGTACGTGAGCTTGGCAAACGACAGCACCCGGCGGAAAGGCACGTATTCGCCGAACGGCACGAGATGGAACTTGTCGTAGGTTGCGACGATATTCCCCTCGGCGTCGATGGCGTGCAGGCTGTTCCACAGCCGCTGCGGCGAGGTCGGCGTGGGCGTCGTGCGCACCGCGCCGCTAATCAGCACGCCATCGCGCGGGGTGACCGCCGCGATCATGCGGCGCCGGATGAGGTCGTTGGCGATGAAGTAAGGGATCGCCGTCTCCGGCCATATCACATGGCTGACGCGGTCGATGCCGTCGCTCGCGGTAAGTTGGAGTTGGCTGGCGAACAACGCCGCGCGCAGCTCCGGCCGCCACTTGTGGTGTTGAGCGACGTTCGGCTGGACCAGCCGCAACAGAACGCCCTCGACGGCGCGTGAATCGGCCGTGGCGAGGCGCAGCGCGCCGCCGCCCCACACCGCCGCGAGCAGCGCCGCGGCGAGCCCTGTCGGGAGCCACCGGCGGGCGCCGCCGGGGCCGTCGGCGAGCGTCGCGGGCAGCGCCGCGGCCAGCACCGTGACGAGGCTGAGACCGTAGCTGCTGGCGAGCGCGGCGAACTGGATCATCTCGTCGGAAGCGGTCCAGCCGTAGCCGATCAGGTTCCACGGGAACCCGGAAAAGACACGTCCGCGCAGCCACTCGGCGGCGGCCCAGGCGAGCGCCAGGCCGAGCGCCCGCGCGATCCCAGCCGGGCACCACCGTGCGGCCGCCGCCGCCATGGCGGGGAAAATCGCGAGGACCGCCGAGGCGCCGAGAATCGCCGGCGCGATCAACCAAGCGAAGCGCTCGGGATCGGTCAACATCGCGTGGGCGAACCAGTAAAGCCCGGTCGCGAAATGGCCGAGGCCGAACCACCAACCCACGGCGAAGGCGGCGCGGCGCGAGCGGCTGCCCTCGACCAGCCAGACCAGCCCGGTGAACGCGACGACAACCAGCGGCAAAGCGTGCAGCGGCGGCAGCGCCGCGGTCGCGGCAGCGCCAAGCAGCGCCGCGGCGGCGGCGCGGCGCCAGCCGACAAGCGCGGCGAGCCGCGCTCTGAGACGCTTCATGGCCTAGCCCCAGCGAGTGAGGGTCATTCAGGCGCAGACGGCACGCGATGGATGCGCAGGCGCTTGATCCGCCTCGGGTCGGCGTCGAGGACTTCGAACTGGAGGCCGGCGGGATGGGTGATCAGCTCGCCCCGCGCCGGCACCCGTCCGGCCAGGGTGAAGACCAGACCGCCGAGCGTCTCGGCGTGCTCCTCGTGCTCTTGCGGCAACAGCATGTCCCCGACCTGCGCCGCGAATTGCTCGAGGGTGACCCGGGCGTCGGCCTCGATCACGCCACCCGGCTTCTCGACCAGCATCGGCAGCTCTTCCACGTCGTGCTCGTCCTGGATATCGCCGACGATCTCCTCGACCAGGTCCTCGATGGTCACCAGTCCGTCACTACCGCCGAACTCGTCGACCACCACCGCCATATGAATGCGTGACACGCGCATTTGCAAGAGCAGGTCGCGCACCCGCATCGACGGCGGCACGAACAGAAACCGCCGCACGATGCCGCTGAGGGCGAAAGGCTCGTTCGTGCCCCAGAAGGGCAACAGATCGCGCACATGAACCATGCCGATGATGTCGTCGAGCGTTTCGCGGAAGACCGGCAACCGCGAATGGCCCGCCGCGCTCATCGCCTTGACCACGCCGGCGAGCGGCGTCGACTGCTCGACGGCGACGATGTCGGCGCGCGGCACCATGACGCCGCCGACCCGAAGTTCGCCGAAGTTGAGCATATTAAGGAGCATCGCGCGCTCCTTGGGATCGGCGCGCACGGTCTCTTCGCCGCGCTCGTCGATCATCTCCTCGAGGATTTCGCGGAGGTGAGTTTTGCCGTCTCGCCGGCGCGCCAAGCTGCGCAACCAGTCGCGGACCACCTCGATCAGGGAGGATTGCTGTGCGCCCGCGTCGTTGCGGGGCGATCTAGACGGTACGGGTTCGCTCATGGGTGCTCGCGGGGTCGCGCCCGGCCACGGCGCCGGCGCGGCGGCGCCCGCTTCGGCGCGGGCTGGGCGGGCACGCCAAGCTTGTCCAGAACGGCGGCTTCCAGCCGCTCCATGGCGATCGCGGCGGCATCGTCTTCGTGGTCGTAGCCGGCGAGATGAAGCACGCCGTGAACCACCAGGTGACGCACGCGGTCGGCAAGCGGCTGGCCCTCGGCATCCGCCTCGGCGCGCACCGTCTGGTAGGCGAGCACGACGTCTCCGAGGGGCAGCGGCGCGCCACCCGCCGGCGCGGCGGGCAGGTTCCCGGGGGTTAGGTCGGTGGCCGGAAACGACAGCACGTTCGTCGCGGAGTCGCGGCCGCGGTAGCGATGGTTGAGACGCCGGACCTCGGCGTCGTCGGTCAGCCGCACTCCGACCTCGATCCGGGCGAAGAGCGGGGTGAACCCGGCCGCGTCGAGCGCGGCCACGGCGGCCTTCTGACACAACGCGGCGGACTCGGGGAGGCGGTTCCGCCAGCCGGCGCGGGCCACGGCGACGCTGATGTCCGGCGTTGTCTCCCTGGTGGCTCGGCGCCGCCCTGGTATCTGGCCTAACGAAGGGTCGTCTTCGCTCACCGCGGCTCCTTGGGCGGGGGCTCGTCTTCGCTCGCGGGTTGACGCGCGCGGTTGTCGTACGCGCGCACGATGCGCGTGACCAGCTCGTGGCGCACGACGTCGACGTCGCTGAAGGTGACCGTCACCACCCCCTCGACCCCAGCGAGGGTGTCGAGGGCGTCGCGCAGGCCCGAGCGCGTCCCTGGCGCGAGGTCGACTTGCGACAGGTCGCCGGTCACCACCATGCGGGAGTTTTCGCCGAGGCGGGTGAGGCACATCTTCATCTGCACCGGCGAGGTGTTCTGGGCCTCATCAAGGATAACGAACGCGTTGGCCAGCGTGCGGCCGCGCATGAAGGCGAGCGGGGCGACCTCGATGTCGCCGTTTTCGAGCCGGCGCCGTACCTTATCGCCGGGCATCATGTCGTGAAGCGCGTCGTACAGCGGCGTGAAGTAGGGGTCGACCTTTTCGCGAATGTCGCCGGGCAGGTAGCCCAGGCGTTCGCCCGCCTCAACCGCCGGGCGCGACAGGATGATGCGATCGACCCGGCCGGCGGCCAGCAACGATACCGCCACCGCCACAGCAAGGTATGTTTTGCCCGTGCCCGCGGGGCCGAGCGCGAACACAAGCTCGTACTCCTGGAGTGCCCGCAGGTAGGTCGCCTGCATCAGCGAGCGCGGCGCGATACGGCACTTTTGGGTGCGGATGGCCAGCTCGTCGTTGGCGCCGCCGAGCGCGGCCGCGCCGGTGCCGCCTTGGAGGGCGAGGCGAAGCGTCGCGTCGACCTCGGCGCTGTCGACCTTGATGCCGTGGATCAGCCGCTCGTAGAGGACGCCCAGCACCTCCTTGGCCGCTTGCGCCGACCACGACGGACCCGAAATGGCGACTTCGTTGCCGCGCGGGACCAGCTCCACGCCGAGCCGCTGCTCGATGCGGGCCAGGTTTCGGTCGTGCTCGCCAAACAGCAACGGCAGCAGGGTGTTGTCGTCGAACGTCAGGTGCAGCCGGGATGTCTCGTGCGCGGCGCCGGACAAGCGGGAGGGGGGGGTCATGCGATGGCCCTTGCCGCCGTCGCCGGCGGGCGCTGAGGCCCGGAAGCCGCCATCACGCCCGCCAGGCTGTTGGCGTGGAGCGCCGAGATACGCACGTCGATGATCTTTCCCTCCGCCGATCGCGGCGCGGTGGCGTGGACCGCCTGCATGTACGGGCTGCGCCCGACGAGCTGGCCGGGATAGCGCCCCGCGCGCTCGAACAGCACCGACAAGACCCGGCCCACGCTCGCCCGGTTAAACGCCAGCCGTTGGGTATTCAGTATCGCCTGCAGGTCATCGAGCCGCGCCGCTTTCACGTCCTCGGGCACCTGACCGGCAAGCGCGGCCGCCGGCGTTCCCGGCCGCCGGCTGTATTTGAACGAGTAGGCCTGGGCGAAGCCGATTTCCTCGACGAGCGCGAGCGTTGCCGCGAAATCGGCGTTGCTTTCGCCTGGAAAGCCGACGATGAAGTCGCTGCTTAACGCCAGATCGGGACGCGCCGCGCGCAGCCGATCGACGACGCGGCGGTAGTCGTCGGCCCGGTAACGGCGGTTCATCGCCGCCAGCGCCCGATCCGAGCCCGACTGAACCGGCAGGTGCAGGAATGGCATCAGCACCGGCACCTCGGCGTGGGCGCGGATCAGGTCGTCGTCCATGTCGAGGGGGTGCGACGTCGTGTAGCGGATGCGACCAAGCCGGTCGATCTCGGCCAGCCGCCGGATCAGGCGGCCGAGGCCCCATGCTCCGCCGGGCCCCTCGCCATGGTAGGCATTGACGTTCTGTCCCAACAGGGTGATCTCGCGGGCCCCCGCCGCCACCAGCCGCTCGGCCTCGGCGACGACCTGGGCGACCGGCCGCGAGTACTCCGCCCCGCGGGTGTAAGGGACGACGCAGAAGGTGCAGAACTTGTCGCAGCCCTCCTGCACGGAGAGCAGCTCCGAGACCCCGTCGGGGGTGCGCTCGGCGGGCAAGAAGTCGAACTTGGGCTCGACCGGGAACTCGGTGTCAAACACGCTCTCACGCCGCGCCCGGGCCACCATCTCGGGCAGTCGATGATAGGTCTGAGGCCCGAAGACGATGTCGACATGAGGCGCGCGGCGCAGGATGTCCTCGCCTTCAGCCTGAGCGACGCAACCGCCGACGGCGATGAGCATGGAAGCGCCTTGGGCCTCCCGGTCCGCCTTGAGCCGGCGCCACCGGCCGAGTTCGGAGTACACTTTCTCGGCCGCCTTCTCGCGGATGTGGCAAGTGTTGAGGATGACCATGTCGGCACCCTCGGGGCCGTCACAAGGCAGATAGCCGAGCGGCGCCAGGATCTCCGCCATGCGGGCGGAGTCGTAGGCGTTCATCTGGCAACCGTAGGATTTTATGAAGAGTTTCTTCGCCACCGTCGCATTACCGGCGGCCGCGGTCGAGACGGGCCGGCACGTACCCGGGATTCCTCAGTGATTGCAGCGATCCGCCGACTGTAACACCGCGCATTGGAGAGTCAAGCCACCCGGCTCAGGCGCCCATGGCCGCGGCGCGCGGCGCAACGCCGTGGATCGCCGCCGACACTCCGGCGGCCGCGATCGCCTGGCAATGAGCAGCCAGCTCTTTGCGCGAGGCAAATTGCTCGATCGTGACCGGCTGATGAAACTCGACCACCACGGTCACCGGGGCGAGGCCCAACACATCCCACAGATGGCTGACCAGCTGCATCTCGCCGTACCAGGCGAGGTAGGGGCGCATGTATCGCGGCATGGGCAGACCGCCAAGCTTGCTGTATGCGATCGACACCGGCTGGACGGTGATCGGCGGGCCGCCCGCGCGCCGCTCGGCGGCGCTGAACAGCGCGCTCCTGAACGGAATCACTCGGGTGCCGTCGGAGCTGGTGCCCTCGGGAAACAGGATCAGGTTGTCGCCGGCGGCGAGCCGCTCGGTCATTTCGTCACGCTGGCCAACAGCGCGGCCGGGGCGACGCTCGACGAACACGCAACGCTGGAGTTTCGCGAGCCAGCCGAAAAATGGCCAATCCGCAACCTCGCGCTTGGCGACGAACGAGCCCGGGATGAGGGCGCCCAGGACGCTCACGTCGAGGTACGACATGTGGTTGCATGCGAACAGCGTCGGCCGCGCCGTGCACATCTCGCCGCGGCGCTCGATCCTGAGACCGACGATGCGACAAACGATGCGGTGGTAGAGCAGGGGGATGCGTTCGGCTAGCCGCATGCCCAACCGCACGGCAACCCACTGCAGCGGTAAGAGCGAAAGCGTCAAGCCGACGATCAGCACCAGCCGGCAAAGCGACTGCGCCGCGCGAGCCATCGCGCTCACTTGGCGCCGGGGTCGTAGCGCTGGCGGTACTTGTCGGCCACCCGGTCTACCCTGAGGACGATACACACGTCGATGGTGCGAAACTGGTGGTCGATCACCGCCCCGTCGCCGATGAAGCAGCCGGCCCGCAGGTAGCCCTTGATAAGCGGCGGCAGCGCGGCGACCGCCGCTCGCCGGTTGATCTTGTCGGGAGGCATCAGATTCATGCTGATGTAACGCCCAGGCAGCGCCCGAGGGCGCAGCTCGGGCGGTGCCAAGTGGTTGTGGTAGAGCCACGACAACGGCAGCGCCACGTCGCGCTGCTCGACCCCCGGTATGCTCGCGCAGCCGAACATGAGAACGATGTCGTAGCGCTGCACATAGGCGACGATGCCGCGCAACAAGAGCTGGATCGTCGCCCGGTTGCGGTAGACGCCATCGACGCACGAGCGGCCGAGCTCGAGGATCTCCCCCTCGACCGCAATGAGTTTGGCGATGTCGTACTCGTCGGCCGTGTAGAAACGACCATGGGCCTCGACCTGCGAACGGCGCAATAGCCGGTAAGTGCCGACGACCGTTCCCTCGTCGGAGCCGCTCTCGTGGTCGATCACCAGCAGGTGATCGCAGATCTCGTCGAATTGGTCGAAGTCGCGGCGCCGCGCCGCCGCCTCGGCGCTGGGCACGGCATCCATCTCCTCGAAGAACACCCGGTAGCGGAGCGCCTGGGCCGCCACGACCTCGGCCTCGCAGCGGGCGAGGCGCACCTCGAGGCTGCCAGCATGCAAGCCGTTGGTAATGTCTTCCGCCCTCGGGGCGTCCGTGTTCACGGAGTCAGTCTCCACGACTGCAATACGAAGCGGGCTACACGGATGGGTCCCGGCACTCGGTCGACGACGCATGGCGCCGCTTATTTCTTGCCGGTCTTGTCCCTGGCCTTGATGCGATGGGCATAAAGCACGAGCTCGTGATCGACGAGCCGGTAGCCAAGCTTTTCGGCGACGCGGCGCTGCAGCTCCTCGATCGCCTCGTTGCGAAACTCCACCACGTTGCCCGTCGCCAAATCGATCAAGTGGTCGTGATGCTTTTTGGGAACCTCCTCGTAACGGGCGCGGCCGTCACGAAAGTCGTGGCGCTCGAGGATCCTCGCCGCCTCCAGGAGGCGCACCGTGCGGTAAACCGTGGCGAGGCTGATGCGGGAGTCGAGGCGCGCGGCGCGGCGAAAGAGCTTCTCGACGTCGGGGTGGTCTTCAGATTCCGAGAGCACGCGGGCAATCAGCCGGCGCTGCCCGGTCATCTTCAAGCCCTTGTCGAGGCACGCCTGCTCGATGCGCGACGTCATCCCGGCCGATCACCTCGGGTTAAATAGGTATCGGCGGCCGCACCATGCGGCCATCTGTCACCGAAGCCGGCTTACGCCTTGCGGCGGCGCTTGCGGCGCCTTTTGCCAAGGCCGATCTTCTTCGCCAGGGCACTGCGTTTAGCCGCATAGCTCGGCGCCACCATCGGGTAATCGGGAGGCAACCCCCACCGCTGGCGGTACTGCTCCGGCGTCATGCCGTAGCTCGTGCGCAAGTAGCGCTTCAGCATTTTAAGCTTCTTGCCGTCCTCCAGACAGATGATATGGTCTCGAGTGACGGATTTCTTAATGGGCACCGCGGGGCGCGGCCGTTCTGCCGCGGCGCCCTCCGACGCCACCGACGCGAGCGCGTTGCATACCCCCTGGAGGGTGCTCGCAAGGTCGCCCACCGCGACAACGTTGTTCGCAATATGGGCAACAACAATTTTCTTGGCTAGGGTAAGGAGATCGCTCGGATTGGAATTCCCTGCCATCAAACTTTTTCCTCCATCACAATTGTCGTGCCGCCAGAATGGCAGTCTCTCCGCGTAAGTCAAAACAATATCGAGCATAACGAGGTATCTATGGGCAAAACCGTGACAGAAAGTGCGGATTACTTCCTGGATATCACGGCTGATGTTTGCCCGCTTACGTTCGTGAAAACTAAATTGTTGATCGAGCAAATGTCAAGTGGAGAGACCGCGAACATCCGTCTCAACACAGGGGAGCCGCTCGAAAACGTGCCGCGGACGGTGAAGGAGCACGGCCACACGGTTCTCAGCCTCGCGCCCGAGGTGGCCGACGGGCCCGTCTACCTGCTGCGGCTTCGCAAGGCTTGAGCCGGCGGTACGCGGCGCGGTGTCAGCGCCGCAATCGGCGGCGACGGCGGGGCGCAGGGCGTTGCCGACCCGCCGCCGCGCCCATCATGCGCCGCCGCCGCGCGGCTTCGCGGGCGCCGGCAGGCGCGCGCCCGGAGGCCGCAGGTACAGCGGCGCCGGCGGCCGCCGTGGCAGGGCGGCGCCGTCGCGTGCGAAGCGGCGGGCGCACAGTTCGGCCACGGCGACAGCGGCGGGCAGCCGCGGCGCCTCGGCGATCGCCATGTCGCCGCGGGAGTCTCCGAGCGCCGCCGCCACCAAGGCCGCCCCGTCGCCGGCGAGAACGACTGGCCCGGCGGGCAGCGCCGCCGCCGCCGCCGCGGGCGCCAGCACCTGGGGAGGCGCGAGCGGTGCGAGATCGGCGGCGAACGTTTGCAGATAGACCGCGCCGCGCCGCGCGTCGAACGCCGCTGCCACCGCGCGGCCGTCGCGCCGGGTGCGCTCGATGCCATGGACGAGCGCCTCGAAGGTGGTGACGCCGGCAATCGGCAGGTCGGCGGCCAAGGCCAGACCGCGCGCCGTCGCGAGCCCCACGCGCAAGCCGGTGAAGGTTCCGGGGCCTACCGTCGTCGCGATCAGGTCGAGGTCGGCATACGCGAGGCGCGCCTCGGCCATCACCGCCTCGACCATCGGCATCAAGGCCTCGGCGTGACCGCGAGCCATTGCCGTGAAGCGGTGCGCGCGCAGCGCCTCGTCGCACCACAGCGCCACCGAGCAGGCCGCGCTCGCGCTATCGAGCGCCAGCACGTTCATGCCCAGCGACCCGCCATCGATAGGCGACACGTGGCCACCCGGATGCGACAGTCGCCGCCCATCGCACCACCATAGCATGGCTGGAGGCGGTCATGGCGCTTGTCGACGTCGGCGGCGCTCGTCGGCAGGCGGGAAGAGACGACAATCCCCGCCGGAACGCCGAGGAGCCCTGAATTCCGGCCGCGCTTCTGGTATGTTTCGCCGCACTTGTGAAATCGCAAGCCAGTGGCGACAATAACCGCATGAGCTTGGTTCCCTCGCGCCAATCCGCGCCTCGCGCGGCCGCCTTGGCCGCGTGGCTGGCCGTGCTCCTTGCCGGTGTCGCGGGCCCACCCCCGGCGAGCGCCGCGGACTCGGCGGTACTCGTGATGTATCACCGCTTCGGCGAGGACGATATCCCGCTCACCAACACGCGCCTCGAACAGTTCGAAGCTCATCTCAACGAGCTCAAGACCGGCGGCTATACCGTTCTTCCAGTGCCCGAGATTGTCGCCGCCCTGAAAGCGGGCACGCCGCTGCCCGATCGCACCGTGGGGATCGCGATCGACGATGCTTTCAGCTCGGTCTACCAAGAGGCTTGGCCGCGGCTTGCGAAGGCAGGGTTTCCGTTCACCCTGTTCGTCGCGACGGACGCCGTGGATAAGGGCTTTCGCGGCATCATGACGTGGGACCAGATTCGCGAGCTCGCCGCCGCCGGGGTGACGATCGGCCACCACGGCGCGGCCCATGCCCACATGGCTTTCGCCGCCGCCGAGACCAACGCCGCCGACATCGCCAAGGCGACGCGACGCTTCGTCGAGGAGCTCGGCCGGCGGCCCGACCTCTTCGCCTATCCGTACGGCGAGTACAGCCGGGAGCTGCGCGACGCCGTCGCCGCGCGCGGCTTTACCGCCGCCTTCGGCCAACACTCCGGCGTGGCTTGGCGGAACGGCGACATGTTCGCCCTGCCGCGCTTCGCCCTGAACGAGCGCTGGGGAGTCATTAAACGTTTTAGGCTGATCGCCAACACGCTGCCGCTGCCCGTCACCGAGGTCACCCCGAGCGATACCCTGCTCGGGCCCAACCCGCCCCCGTTTGGGTTCACCGTGGCCGAGGGCCTAGACAACCTCGACCGGCTGAAGTGTTACGCCTCGGGGCAGGGCGCCGTGGCGGTCGAACGACTCGGGGCGCGCCGCTTCGAGGCGCGGCTTGCCGAGCCCTTCCCGCCCGGCCGGGCGCGCGTCAACTGCACGCTGCCCGGACCGGACCGGCGCTGGCGCTGGTTCGGCATGCAGTTCGTGGTGCCTGGGCGGTAAATCGGGGCGGTGAGCCTGGGCGGTAAGCCGGCCGCCGCCCGCCGGTGTGCCCGCTTACACCTTCGGTTCCACCCGGGCCGGCGGCGCGCCGGCGCCGAGCCGGGCGCGGTCCAACGCGCGCAGACCGCCGGATTTGATGATCGCGCGAATCGTTTTGACGTATGCGTCGCCGCGCTCGGAGTAGCGTTTAAGCGTCCCGGCAAGAGCGTAGCCGTCGATACGTCCCCGGCTCTTTCGCTGGTGCTCCCGCGTCCGGCGGAACTTGCCGTATGCGCGGTGGTAATTCAGGTTGAACATATAGGCGCCGACCGAGTCGAGGAGGCGGCTGAACGATCGCACCTCGTGGATCCGGTCCTTGTCGCGCTGCAAGGGCACAAGGCCCGCGCCGCTGACGTAGGTGTACTGGCCGAATACGGCGTTGCCCTCGCGCGCGAAGCGCGAGCTGCCCCAGCCCGACTCCTCCGCCGCCTGAGCGACGGCGAGCGACGGCGGGATCATGTCGATGCGCCTGAGCAGCGCGTCGATGTCGAGGGTATCCAGTCCATAGCGCTCGCCCATGCGTGCCAGCCACGCGCGGTCGCTGGGGTCGGGAATGCGGCCGAAGCGGTCGATGTCGTCGCGCAGCTCGACCAGCCGCCCGCGTTCGCTCAGGATCTGCTCGTTGACGTAGAGAACGAGCGGCAGGATCAGCTTGATGAACACGCGCTTGCGCTGGGGCAGCGATTCGAGCCGGTGCAGATCGGCGGGTAGCTTTTCGACGATGATGCGCGGCACGGCTTGGTCGCCCTTGCGCACCGCGTCCAGTCGGTAATCGGCCTCTTGGAAGGCATCGACCAGGGCGTTAACCGACCCCAACCACGGCGCCGGGCGAACCGCCTGTGCTGCGTCCGGCGGCTCCGGCCGCACGACCGGCAGGACCGGCGCCCAAGCGCCGGCAGCACGCTGTGCAACCCCATCCGGCGCAGGTAGCCAACCGGCCACCTCGCCCAGCAACAGTGCGTATAGCAGCAGTATGCTCGAGGCGACGACGGCGAGCGCCGCGAAATCGAAACGAACGCCCTTCATGTGACTATCCAGCCTCTCCGTCATCGCGGCGGTGACCCACCGGCCGGTCCCTGGCGTTCAGGCTAGCCCGGATTTCTCACCATGGACAGGCGCGTCATCGCGCCCGCCGAAGTCCGAGCCGCCAGGAGAAGGCCGCGGAGCGTAGCCTTGGCTACGGTCAAGGCCTTCGACGCCGCGGGCGGCCCGCCCGACGCGACCCGAAGGGCGGCGGATATCGCACGAGAAGCCGCGTCAAAGCGCTTGCCCGATGCGACGGCATCGCGCCGCACGCTTTTCCTAGCCTGTCGTGCGATATCCGCCGTGCCGCACCCGTCCA
>JADFMW010000203.1 GCA_022563655.1 Pseudomonadota bacterium | reverse complement strand
AGCCCTGGGTTGGGTCCTCGTCTCCGAACCAGCGCAGCGCAGCGTCCACGATTACGTCGGCGGAGGTCACGGCCTCTCGGCTGCCCTGGCTAAAGAACGACATGGCGTAGACGCTGGTGGCTCCCCGATACGCGTCTTTGGCCATCAGGCCGTGCCAGTGGTTCACCAGCGCGGACTTGCCGACCCCGCCCCACGCCACCAGGCTGATCACATGCGTACCGGGGTCGTCCCAGGCTTCGGTCAGCCGGCTTAGCTCGGCCTCGCGGCCGAAGAGATGCTCGCCGGTTACCGGCAATTTTCCGAGGGAAATGTGATCGGGAGGGACGGGGACTTTTTCTTCTGGCTCGGGTTGCTCGACGACCGGAGCAGCCTCCTTATTTGGTTTCTCCGCGGTCCGTGTGGAGCGAATCCGCCAATAAATGGACATGAAAGCCACCAGTCCAGCAGATAATCCCAATAGAAGAGCGAGAAGTGAAAGCGCTTCCATCCTTTTTAACTCGATTTTATTGCGTTTCTTGTCTCATGCTCGTGATTGCTCTTCCATGAATACGGCCATTAGCTACACACAATCCACCAGTAATTACCGATGTCAGAAAAAGATAGATCGATGCATTTATAGCAACACTTCTGTCAAAACTTGGATCATTCGGTAAGGAAACTGACATATCAGCAAACCAATATGAAGATAACACAATAAAGAATGTTAAAGTTCCGCACAAAAACGTTTCAATTGCTCGAATTCCTCTCGGAGACCCTAAAACTATTCCTAGAGCAGAGCAAGATATAGTTGTTGCGATTAAAAATAATTCTCCATTCTATGCGAGACCACAGATTTCAATTTCGGTTTTTCTGTTGAAGCATCGAATATAATTGAAAACTATTGGGAGCAGCGAAAGACTGGCACTAAAAATAAACCATCGAATTAACTCACCAAAAACATATTCAAGGGCAGCCTCTCTGATCCGGATGTAATCAATAATAAGAACGACCAATATAACAAGATAAGCAAGTCCGATTCCAATTATAAACGATCTTAACAGTGTTACAAGCATCGTATGCTATCCTAAGGGCTTTCTAAATGCGGGATTCACACACATGCTCTCGTCATCGCTGCTATTCTCATTGCCAGGCGGCAGCTGCTGACTTTGTTATCGTCTCAATGCCGTTGCCGCGCACATCTGAGTCGACCGTTTACCGCCGCGCCTAAATAGCATTGGGACGGAGGCGAGGGCCGTCATGATGCCTTCCGCCTCGCCGATCGCGCCAATGGTTTTATAGTGCCTTAGCACATCTTTTCCAGTATCGGCCTTTCCTTGGGCCACGCAAGAGACGCGACAGGCCCTGAAATGACGCACTGGTTGCGCCAACTTAGCGCAAACTCACGTAACATGCCAATCAACCACCGCTGTTCACTCATGGCGACACTGGACCGGCAAAGAAGCTTGCGCTACTCCCACCCCCTTCCCCCGGTTGACAAGGCGGGGGGGCGCACCGATAGTGTGCGCTTTTTCGCCGGGCCCGGCGTGGGCAGTGGGCCCGGCGTGGGCAGTGGTTAGAGAGGGTTGAGCCGTGGTTTCTGTGCTGATGCAGACTTACGCGCGCGCCGAGCTCGGGTTCGAGCGCGGCGAGGGGGTTTATCTGTTCGACGCCGACGGGCGGCGCTACCTCGACTTCGCGTGCGGCATCGGCGTCACCGGCCTCGGCCACGCGCACCCGCACCTGGTCGCGGCGCTGACCGCCCAAGCCGGAAAGCTGTGGCACGCCTCGAACCTGTACCGGATCGCCGAGCAGGAACGGCTGGCCGAGCGGCTGGTCGCGAATAGCTTCGCCGACACCGCGTTCTTCTGCAACTCGGGCGCCGAGGCGGTCGAGTGCGGCCTCAAGCTCGTACGAAAACACTTCGACGAGACCGGCGAGGGCGAGCGCTACCGCGTCATCGCCTGCGAGAGCGCGTTCCACGGCCGCACGCTGGCGACCATCGCCGCCGGCGGCCAACCGAAGCACCTGCAAGGATTCGACCCGGCGGTCGAGGGCTTCGACCACGTGCCGTTCGGCAACCTCAACGCGCTGCGCGCCGCGATCGGACCCGAGACGGCGGCGATCCTGGTCGAGCCGATCCAAGGCGAGGGCGGCATCCACCTTGGCGACCGCGACTACCTGCGCGGGCTCAGGGCCGCGGCCGACGAGTACGGCTTGCTCCTGTTTTTCGACGAGGTGCAGTGCGGCATGGGCCGCACCGGCAGGCTGTTCGCCCACCAATGGGCCGGCGTCGCGCCCGACGTGATGGCGCTGGCCAAGGCGCTCGGCGGCGGCTTCCCGATCGGCGCGTGCCTCGCCACCGCGAACGCCGCCAACGGCATGACCGCGGGCACCCACGGCTCGACCTTCGGCGGCAACCCGCTGGCCATGGCGGTGGCCAACGCCGTGCTCGACGTCATGCTGGCCGACGGCTTCCTCGCGGGGGTCGAGCGCATGGGCGGCGTGCTGCGGCGCCGGCTCGAGGCGATCGCCGCGCAGTTTCCCGGCCTCGTCGCGGAGGTGCGCGGGCTGGGGCTGATGCTGGGCGTCAAGGTGCGCGCCGAGAACCGCGACGTGGTCGCCCGGGTGCGCGACAACGGGCTCTTGACGGTGGCGGCCAACGACAACATCGTGCGCCTGTTGCCGCCGTTGATCATCGACGAGAGCCACGTCGAGGAGGCGGCGGCGATCCTCGAACGCAGCTTCACCGAGATAGCCGGATGACCGGCCCGCGCCATTTCCTCGACCTCGACCGGCTCGACGCGGCCGCCCTGCGCGGCATTCTCGACGACGCGGCCGAGATCAAGCGGCGGCACAAGGCCGGCGAGTCCGAGAGGCGGCTCGAGGGCAAGGTGCTGGCGATGATCTTCGAGACGCCGTCGACGCGCACGCGGGTCTCGTTCGATGTCGGCATGCGCCAGCTCGGCGGCCAGACGGTGGTGCTGTCGCCGGTCGACACCCACCTCGGGCGCGGCGAGACGATCGCCGATACCGCGCGGGTGCTGTCACGCTACGTCGACGCCGTCATGATCCGTACCGACAGTCACGACAAGCTTTTGGAGCTGGCCGAGAACGCCACGGTGCCGGTCATCAACGGGCTCACCGACCGCACCCATCCCTGCCAGCTGATGGCCGACGTGATGACGTTCGAGGAGCACCGCGGACCGATCGAGGATCGGCTCGTCGCCTGGGCCGGCGACGGCAACAACATGGCGGTTTCGTGGATCCACGCGGCGGCGCGGTTCCGCTTCAAGCTGCGGCTTGCGTGCCCCGACGCCCTCAGACCGCCCGAGAGCGCCCTCGACTGGGCCCACGCCAACGGCGGCGACGTCGAGGTCACCGACAGCATCGACGCGGCGATCGGCGGCGCCGACTGCGTCGTGACCGACACCTGGGTGTCGATGAACACCGAGCGCGGCGAGGTCAACAAGCAGATCCTGGTGCCATTTCGGGTCGACGGCCGGGCGATGGGGCTTGCCAAGCCCGATGCCATCTTCATGCACTGCCTGCCGGCCTACCGCGGCGACGAGGTCACGGCCTCGGTCATCGACGGACCGCAGTCGGTGGTGTGGGACGAGGCCGAGAACCGCATGCACGCGCAAAAGGGAATCCTGATGTGGTGCCTGGGTTAAGGGCGCCGCCGGCGGGCTGCGCCTTGCAATCGCCGCGCCCGGCGTGCCATGATGGCGACGCCAACCCAACCGCGAGCTTGTCGCCATGAAACCAATCCTTACGGTCGGTACACGCTGGGTCGCCGCCGCGTTGGTCATCGCTTTGGCCGCCTGTGAGACCCCGAGTCCCGAGATCCAATACCCGGAGATCACCTTCACCAACAAGAAGCCCATCCGCCTCGACGTGGTCGACGTCGAGTTCGTCCAAAAATACGTCCCGAAGCAGGCGCCGCCCTACGTCGAGCACCGTTTCCCGGTGCAG
>JADFMW010000202.1 GCA_022563655.1 Pseudomonadota bacterium | reverse complement strand
CTCCCTCGCGATGCGAGCACCTCTGGGCCGTGCATCGACGGATGTCACCGTCCACGAGCTCGAACTCGGCCAAGGCGTCGATGCTCTGGATCACCTCCGAGACGGTCGTGAACCGGTACGTTCGCAAAATCCGTCTCAGCTTCTCTTGGGTTCTGCCGATGCCGACGTAGTACTTGAAGTACTTCTTCCAGGGCAGGTTGAGGCGCGGTTGATTGATGTTGAGCTCGCGAGGGTGAATGTAAAGCATGCACGGCCGGCCCGCACGATAGTTCTGTCGAAAACCATATTTAATCAGCGGCAACGGGAACAGTCGCAAATAGCCGCCGCCGGAGAAGGGGATGGTACGCCCGGCGATTCGCATGACGGACACCGGCAGCACGGTGATGTTCCCGTCGTCGGTGTGCAACCGGAACGGATCGCGTGTAAAGCCGTCCACCCCGCCGTGATCGCGCTGGGCCGGAACGATTGACACGTCGACGGTGATCCCGTGCGAGCGAAGGATGGGATACGCCCAGAAACACTCTCGCTTCATCGAGAATCCCGGCGCTCGGAACGTGGTCACCGGCTGCCCGCTGATCTGCCGCAGCACCCCCAGGCACCGGCGGATATCCTTGTCGAACTCGTCGGGCGTGAGCGAGTAGACCAGCCGATGCAGGTAACTGTGACAGCCGATCTCGTGCCCGGCGTCCGCGAGACGCTTGATCAGCTGTGGGTATTTCTGCGCCACCCAACCGACGGTGAGGAACGTAGCCTTGACCTTGGCCTCGTCGAGCAGCCGCATGAGGACCTCGGTATCTCGCACTACCAGCGATTCGGCGTCGTCCCAGGTCGCCGGGTCGTCATACGGCGTGGTTGCGCCGCAGACGTGGAACCACTCCTCGAGGTCCACGCAAAACGAACTCAGCGGTTCAGACGCGGCGCTGCTCATCGCTTACTCGCTCCGGCTCGGGATTTGGGAACCGCTTGACCAACTTGGCCGGGTTCCCGGCGACCATCGTGTACGGCGATACGTTGCTCACCACCACTGAACCGCTGGCCACCACCGCCGCCTTACCCACGGTGACCCCCGGCATAATGACCGAGTTCACGCCGATGAAGCACTGATCTTTGAGGACCACCGGCTTCACCACGGCGGGCATGATTCCGGTGTTGCGAAGATAGTGCGGCGCCTTGATGTGCGTCATGATCACAACGCGAGCAGTGATGCGTACGTCATCGCCGAGCGTTATATTCTCCGGGTAGGCTGTTTCGACGATCGCGCTGGGATCGATGAAGCATCCTTTGCCCATCTTCACGCCGCGTAGACGATGCAGCGGAAGAATGATTCCACGTGGCGCCCACTGAACCAGGTTTCCCAACAACCACGTCCGCCACAGGTAGTTGATGATCACGCTGAAAATGCCTGCCCCGCGCTCCTGGGCCGAGACCTTCAGATCGCCCAACAGGGTTACGGTGGACGAAGGCGCCAGCTTCAAGAGGGGGGCTCCGGCGGCGGCCTCG
The DNA here is from genome assembly GCA_022563655.1 of Pseudomonadota bacterium. GTDB lineage: Bacteria > Pseudomonadota > Alphaproteobacteria > JAAXGF01 > JAAXGF01 > JADFMW01. The sequence continues at coordinate 2,471 of JADFMW010000202.1, read as the reverse complement.
CCAGCCGCTTGGGCTTGCGTCCTGGCGCCGTCGCCCGCTCCGGCGGCGGCCTCTTCGTTCTTGCTGCCCGGCCCGCCGTAGCTGGCGTCGAGGTCGATGATGTCGCGCAAAAGCATCTTGCCGGCCGAGACGGCCTCGGCCCACCTGGTGATCGCCGCAACCGTCAGCGGGCTTTCACAAATTCCGCTGATCATGGCGTTGCGGCCGGCCTCGATGCGCTTGGCGATGACGATCTCTCCCTCGCGCGAGAGCAGCTCCACGCTGCCCATCTCGCGCAGGTACAAGCGCACCGGGTCGTCGGTCGAGCCGACGTCGTCGCCGAAAGAAGAGGTGGCGACGGCGCTCCCCTTGCTGCCCTTGTCATCGGCGGCTTGAGGCTCGTCGGTCTCCTCGCCGTCGATAACGTTGATGCCCATCTCGGACAGCATCGCCATCGTGTCCTCGATCTGCTCCGATGACATTTGCTCGGGGGGCAGCGCCGCGTTGAGCTCGTCGTAAGTGACGTAGCCCCGTTCCTTGCCGCGCGCGAGCAGCTTCTTGGTGGCGGCGGTGGCGGAATCCAGGAGCGGGCTGTCGGCCACCTCCACGCTGCGCTCGACGTCGTCTTCCGAAGTAGACACCTTCGAACCAGCCATGCGTTCAAGGCTCCCTATACCGTGACATCAACGAGCCGCCGTGGCGCGACCGGCGCGCGGCGGCCCGTTACGCCGCGTTGCCGTGCCCGGGCGGCGAATCCAGTTCCCCGAGGCTCGCATCGCGGCCGGCGCGGCGCTCGACCCGGCGCCTCAAGGCGTTGAATCGTTCCAGAGCCTCCTCGCTCCGGGTTTCCGTGTACGTCTCATAGGCGGCCTGCAGTTCGTCATCGAGCGTCGAACCCTGGTGCAGCGCAAGCACGTCGCGCCACTCTCTCTCCAGTTCCGAGCACGATGCCCCGCGCCGCGGAAACTCGTCCTCGAGGTGTCGCTCGGACCAGTCGAGCGAAGCCGTCATGCGCTCGATAACGGCCGAGTTTCCCTGGGCTGAGAGGTGGCGTTTCAGGGCCTCGGAGTCAAGCCCGGATTCCTCGGGAGCCATTTCCAGGATGGCGCGGCGCAAACCGTCGAGGTCCGGGCTGGCGATGTCGACGGTCGCGAACTCGTCCTCGACCGCACCGAGCAGCTCGGGGTGATGCAAGATCATCGTGACCAAAAGCCGCTCGCGCCGTTCGCTCACGCCGCCCGTGCCGGAGCCCAGGGGGTCGGGCAGGCGGGGCTCGGGAGGGCGGGTCTGGGCGGCGCCGCGCGCGCCCGCCGGGCGGCCACGGCGCGTCGACGCACGGCGGCCCTTGAAGGTCTCCCACAGATTCGACCGGAAATGGTTCTCGTAATGGCTGCGCACGGTCAAATCGCCGATCCGTCGGGCGCAGGCTTTGAGCCGCGCTTCCATGTCGGCGCGGCGTTCGGGCGTGTCCACCGGACGGCCGCCGACCTCCATCTCCCACAGGATGTCGGCGAGCGGGCGCGCGGCGGCCAGGGTGTCGCGGAACGCCTGCGCGCCGCGCCGGGCGATGAAGCTGTCGGGATCGTCGCCCGCCGGCAAGGCGACGAAGCGCAGCGAATGGCCCGGCCGCAACAGCGGCAGGGCGCGCTCGGCCGCGCGGTACGCCGCGCTCCGCCCGGCGGCGTCGCCGTCGAAGCAGATCACCGGTTCGGGGGCGAGGCGCCAGAGCTCGCGAATCTGGGTCTCGGTCAGCGCCGTGCCGAGCGGCGCGACGGCGTTCCTGAAGCCGGCGCGATGGAGCGCGATGACGTCCATGTAGCCCTCGGCGACGATCACCTCGCCGGCGTCGCGCGCGGGCTTGCGCGCCTGGGCCAGGGCGTACAGCAGCGCGCCCTTGTGGAACAGCGGCGTCTCGGGCGAGTTCAGGTACTTCGGCTTGCCGTCGCCGAGGACGCGGCCGCCGAAGCCGACCACCCGGCCGGCCCGGTCGGCGATGGGAAAGACGATGCGGCCGCGGAAACGGTCGTAGGGCGCGCCGCCGCCGTCGGGCACGACGAGCAGCCCGGCGGCGGTCATCATAGCCTCCGAGTAGCCTTGCCCGGCCAAGGCCCGCTTGAGCGCGCCCCGCCCATCGGGCGCCCAGCCGAGGCGGAACCCGGCGATGGCGCCGTCGTCGAGACCGCGGCCGGCGAGGTAATCGCGCGCCGCCTTGCCCTCGTCGCCCGCGAGCCGGGCCTCGAACCACGCGCACGCCGCCTCGATCACGGTGTAGAGCGAGGTGCGCTCCTTGGCCCGCTCGCGGTCGTGGGGCGTCGATGCCGGGAGCTCGAGGCCGGCGGCGCGGGCGAGGCGCTCGACGGCCTCGGGAAACGTCAGGTTGTCGACGCGCATGGCGAAACCGATGACGTCGCCGTGCGCGCCGCAGCCGAAGCAGTGGAAGAAGCCCTTGTCCTCGCTGACCGTGAAGGACGGCGTCTTCTCGTTGTGGAAGG
>JADFMW010000201.1 GCA_022563655.1 Pseudomonadota bacterium | reverse complement strand
GGCTTCGACGTCGACCCGGCACTGTTCGGCGTCACGACGCGCCATGCCAGCGTCACGACCAAGGACCGCAGAACGGCATTCGAGTTGGCGATCACCCGCGCGGCGGTCGCGCGCGACATGCCCGTGCTCGGGATTTGCGGCGGCGAGCAGCTGCTCAACGTCGCCCTCGGCGGCACGCTGATCCAGCACATTCCCGACGAGGTCGAGGGCGCGCTCGCCCACGAGCAGGCGAACCCGCGCACCGAGACCGGCCACAGCGTGCGCGTCGTTGCGGGCACGTTGCTGCACGGCATCGTCGGCGCCGACGAGATCGAGGTCAACAGCGCCCACCACCAGGCGGTGCGCGACCTCGCCCCCGGTCTGGTGGTCGCCGCGATCGCCCCCGACGGGGTCATCGAGGGCATCGAGGATGCGCGCCGCCGCTTCTGCCTCGGCGTCCAGTGGCACCCGGAGTTCGCGCTCGGCGCCGGCGACGACCGCATCTTCGCCGCCCTCGCCGCCGCCGCGTCCTGAGCCATGCCCGCACCGGCCAGCGAGGCCGCGTCAGCGCCCGTCGCCGGCGAGCGCATCGCCAAGCGTCTGGCGCGCGCCGGGTTGTGCTCGCGCCGCGAGGCCGAGCGCTGGATCGCCGATGGCCGGGTGGCGGTCGACGGCGTGGTGCTGACCAGCCCAGCCGTCGCCGTCGGCGCGCAGGCGCGCATCACCGTCGACGGCAGGCCGCTGCCGGCGGCGGAGCCGACGCGGCTGTGGCGCTATCACAAGGCGCGCGGGCTCATCTGCACCCGCAGCGACCCGCGCGGCCGGCCCACCGTGTTCGCCGACCTGCCCGCCAAGCTGCCGCGGGTGGTCTCGGTCGGGCGCCTCGACATCACCTCCGAGGGGCTCTTGCTGCTGACCAACGACGGCGCTCTCGCCCGCCGCCTCGAGCTGCCGGCGACCGGATGGCTGCGCAGCTACCGCGTGCGCGTCTTCGGCCGGCCCGACCGCGGCCGGCTCGAGGCGCTGGCGCGGGGCGTCACCATCGACGGCATCGTCTACGGGCCCGTCGACGCGGCGCTCGACCGCCAGCGCGGCGGCAACGCCTGGCTTACCGTCGGCCTGCGCGAAGGCAAGAACCGCGAGGTGCGGCGGCTCATGGCGCACCTCGGTCTCACCGTGAACCGCATCATTCGTGTCGCCTACGGGCCGTTCGAGCTCGGCAATCTTGCTCCCGGCGCGGTCGCCGAGGTGCCGCGAAAAGTGATCGCCGAGCAGATCGGCCTCGAGACGGCCGCGCGCGGCGACGGCCGGGCGCGTGCGAGTCGTCGCCGGTAGGCACCGCGGCCGCAGGATCGCCGCGCCGCCGGGGCGCGGCGTGCGGCCGACCTCCGACCGGGCGCGCGAGGCGCTGTTCGACGTGCTCGCCCACAATGCCTACGGGCCGGACGCCTCGGCGCTGCCGCGCGGGGTTCGCGTGGTCGATGCGTTCGCGGGCTCGGGCGCGCTCGGCTTCGAGGCGTTGTCGCGCGGCGCCGCCCACGCCACGTTCCTCGAGATCGACGGCGAAGCCCTGCGCGTGGTCGGCGCCAACGCGGCGGCGATGGACGAACTCGGCCGCGTCACGATGCTGCCGCGCGACGCCACCCGGCCGGGCCCGGCCGCCGCGCCCTGCGCGCTGGCTTTTCTCGACCCGCCCTACCGCAGCGGTCTCGCCGCTCCGGCGCTCGCGGCGCTCGCCGCCGAGGGCTGGCTCTCCCCCGGCGCCGTCTGCGTCATCGAGCTGGCGGCGAAGGAGGACTTCGCCCCGCCGTCCGGCTTCGCGGCCCTCGACGAGCGCCGTTACGGCGCCACCCGGATCGTGTTCCTGCGCTGGGCCCCCTGAGGGGTTCCGACGTCCCTACGCCGCGAGGGCGCGCTCGATGGCCGCGAGCGCGGCGTCGGCCTTGGCGCCGTCGGGGCCGCCGGCCTGGGCCATGTCGGGGCGTCCGCCGCCGCCCTTGCCGCCGAGCGCGTCGGCGCCGGCGCGGGCGAGATCGACGGCGCTGAGGCGCCCGGTGAGGTCGTCGGTGACGCCGACGACGAGCGACGCCTTGCCGTCGTTGACCGTGACCACGGCGACGACGCCCGAACCGAGGCGCTTCTTGAGGTCGTCGACGAGGCCGCGCAGCTCCTTGGGCGAGGCGCCCTCGAGGCGGCGCCGCGCGAGCTTGACGCCGTTGATCTCGCGCACCTCGCCGCCCCCGCCCCCGGTGGCGGCCGCGCGCCGCGCCGCGGCGAGCTCGCGGTCGAGGCGCTTGCGCTGCTCGATCAGCGCCTCGATGCGCGCCGGCACCTCGGCGGGCGAAGTCTTGAGCGCCGCCGCGGCCGCGAGCAGCCGCTCCTCCTGAGTGGCGAGAAAATCGAGCGCCGCCTGTCCGGTGAGCGCCTCGATGCGGCGCACGCCGGCGGCGACGGCGCTCTCGGCGACGATCTTGAACGCCCCGATGTCGCCGGTGCGGCGCACGTGGGTGCCGCCGCAAAGCTCGACCGAGTATGGCCCGCCGTCCGCCTCCTCGGCGTCGTCCTCGCCCATGGCCAGCACGCGCACCTCGTCGCCGTAGGTCTCGCCGAACAGCGCCATGGCGCCGGCGGCCACCGCGTCGTCGGGACTCATCAGCGTGGTGACGACATCGGTGTTGCGCCGGACCTGCCGGTTCACGTCGGCCTCGATCGCGGCGATCTCCTCCGCCGGTAGTGCCCGCGAGTGGCTGAAGTCGAAGCGCAGCCGGTCGGGCGCCACCAGCGAGCCCTTCTGCGTGACGTGCTCGCCGAGGCGGCGGCGCAGCGCCGCGTGCAGCAGGTGGGTCGCCGAGTGGTTGGCGCGGACCAGCGTGCGCCGGTCGCCGTCGACGGCGAGGTACACGTCGTCGCCGACGCGCAACATTCCTTCGTTACCCGTGACGTGCCCCACATGTACGTGCAGGACACCAAGCTTCTTTTGGGTATCGGTCACCTGGAAGCTGACGCCCTCAGCGGTCCGAAGGATGCCGCGGTCGCCCTCCTGGCCGCCGGATTCGGCATAGAACGGCGTCTGATTCACGATCACCGAGGCCGTGGTACCCGTGGCCGCCGTCTCTACGCGCTCGCCGTCGACGACCAGGGCCACCACATGGCCCTCCGCCGCGTCGGTCTTGTAGCCCAGGAACTCGGTCGCGCCAGCCTGGTCGCGAATCTCGAACCACACGCGCTCGTCCGCCGTCGCGCCCGAGCCGGCCCAGGCGGCGCGCGCCTCGGCGCGCTGACGCTCCATGGCCTGATCGAAGCCGGCGTGATCGACGCCGAATCCCCGCGTACGCAGCACGTCCTCGGTGAGGTCGAGCGGGAAGCCGTAGGTGTCGTAAAGCTTGAACGCGACCTCGCCGGGCAGCGGTGCGCCCGCGGCCAGGCCGGCGGTTGCCTCTTCGAGCAGGCGCAGGCCGCGCCCCAGGGTCTGCTTGAAGCGCGTCTCCTCGAGCTTCAGCGTCTCGGTGATCAGCGCCTCGGCGCGCACGAGCTCGGGGTAGGCCTGGCCCATCTGGGCGACGAGCTCGGGCACCAGACGCCACATCAGCGGCTCGGAGCAGCCCATCATGTGGGCGTGGCGCATGGCGCGGCGCATGATCCGGCGCAGCACGTAGCCGCGGCCCTCGTTCGACGGCATCACGCCGTCGGCAAGCAGAAAGCTCGCGGCGCGCAGGTGGTCGGCGATCACCTTGTGGCCGGCGCTGTGCGGCCCGCCGGCCGGCACGCCCGAGGCCTCGGCCGAGGCGTCGATGATATGGCGCAACAGGTCGGTGTCGTAGTTGTCGTGCACCCCCTGGATCACCGCGGCGACGCGCTCGAGCCCCATGCCCGTGTCGACCGACGGCCTGGGCAGGTCGACGCGGCGCTCGGGCGTGACCTGCTCGAACTGCATGAACACCAGGTTCCAGATCTCGACGAAGCGGTCGCCGTCCTGGTCCGCGCTGCCCGGCGGCCCGCCGGGGATGTGGTCGCCGTGGTCGTAGAAGATCTCCGAGCACGGCCCGCACGGCCCGAGTTCGCCCATCGACCAGAAGTTGTCGGAACCGGCGATGCGGACGACCCGGTGCTCGGGCAGGCCGGCGATCTTGCG
>JADFMW010000200.1 GCA_022563655.1 Pseudomonadota bacterium | reverse complement strand
GGTCTCGGGGTCATGGCCGCGCGCGGCGATCTCGTCGATGCCTTGCTCGTGCTCGATCAGGGCTTCGAGGATATCGTCGAGGACGTCGTAGGGCGGCAAGGAGTCCTGGTCGGTCTGGTTGTCGCGCAGCTCGGCGCTCGGCGGCTTGTCGATGATCGCCTCGGGTATGGCCCGGCCCGCCGGGCCGAGCGCGCCGGCCGGCATGGCTTGGTTGCGCCAGCGCGCCAGCGCGAACACCGCCGTCTTGTAGACATCCTTCAGCACCGAATAGCCGCCGCACATATCGCCATAGAGGGTGGCGTAGCCGACCGACATCTCCGACTTGTTGCCGGTGGTCAGCACCATGTCGCCGAGCTTGTTGCTGAGCGCCATCAGGATGAGCCCGCGCACGCGCGCCTGGATGTTCTCCTCGGTGACGTCGGGCTCGCGCCCGGCGAACGGCGCGGCGAGCATGGCGCCGAACGACTCGACCGCGGGCTCGATCGGCACCGATTCGAGGCCGACGCCGAGAAGCCGCGCGCACTCCTTAGCGTCGTCGAGCGAGGCCTGGGCGGTGTAGCGCGACGGCATGACCACGCAGCGCACCTTGTCGGCGCCCAGCGCGTCGACCGCGACGGCGGCGGTGAGCGCCGAGTCGATGCCGCCCGAGAGCCCGATCACCACGCCGGGGAAGCGGTTCTTGGCCACGTAGTCGCCGAGCCCGGTCAGCATCGCCTGGTAGATCGCCGCGAGCCCCTCCTCGGGCCGGGCGATCTCGCCCGCCTCGCAGGTCCAGCGGCCGTCGTCGCCCTGGCGCCAGCGCGTGAGCAGCACCTCCTCGCGCCACGACGCGGCTTGCGCCCGCAGGTTACGCTCGGCGTCGAGCACGAACGAGGCGCCGTCGAACACCAGCTCGTCCTGGCCGCCCACTTGGTTGACGTAAATCAGCGGCAGGCCCGATTCGGTCACTCGCGCGACGGCGAGGCTCAGGCGGTCGTCGGGTTTGTCCTGCTCGAACGGCGAGCCGTTGGGCACGATCAGGATATCGGCGCCCGATTCCTCGAGGCACTCGGTCACCTCGGCCAGCCACATGTCCTCGCAGATCATCACCCCGAGCCGCGCGCCCTTGAACGGCACCGGCCCCGGCATCGGCCCGGCGGCGAACAGCCGCTTCTCGTCGAACACGCCATAGTTCGGCAGGTCGCGCTTGTCGCGCACCGCGGCGACCTTGCCGTCGGCGAGCAGGAAGGCGGCGTTGTACAGCTTGCCGTCGGCGCGGCGCGGGGCGCCCACCAGCATCGCCGGGCCGCCGTCGCCGGTGCGCTCGGCCAGCGCCTCGATCGCGCGCTTGGCTTGCTCCTGCAGCGCCGGCTTGAGCACCAGGTCCTCGGGCGGATAGCCGACGACGAACAGCTCGGTCGAGACGACCAGATCGGCGCCCTGCTTGGCCGCCTCGTCGCGCGCCGCGAGCAGCTTGGCGACGTTGCCCTCGACGTCGCCGACGGAGGGGTTGAGCTGGGCCAGCGCAATCGCCAGGGTTTCGGTCATCTTAGCCGTCACAGGGTGGCCCATGCGCGCCAAAGGCGGGCCTGGTCGAACGGCGGAAGATATCAGAAGCGCCGACTAACGGTAAACACAGTACCCACGGTAGCACGACGTTCGAGCACCGCCGCGAGGAAACCGAGACTCGCCAGACTTAGGCTCTTAGTTAACTGGCGGTGGCAAACCACCCTGCCATTCCGCTTCCGGGACGGACATCGTCTTCAACGCTTTAGGTTTTGCGTCTTGGAAACCCAAGGCACGCTTAAAGCCGCTCCACGGCTCCGCTCGGGTATAGAGTTCGATATAGGTGTTCGCGTCGTCACCCTTGGAAAGTGGCACTGCCTCGGTTGAAAAATTAGGATGGACGAACTTAAACGAGGCTGCGTCCGTAGGGACCTGAACGACTGTTGGATCGGTGAACGTCGGAATGTAGATGGAGCTAATCGGGGTTCCACTGTCGCTATAGAACCACCCAGTCATCGACGGTAAATCAGCGTTCCGTGGAATGTATAGTTCGTTAGCGGTCTGGGCGGGCATTTGGGCCATCACAGGCGATACGAACAAGCCCAAATATGCCCTCGGGCCAGCGGCCGGCGAGTACCCTTCCGCAGTTCGTGTCGCTTCGCTGATCGCCCCACTGACCAATGCAGGGAGCCCAATACCCAAGAACAATGCTCTCCGTACCGAGGACTCTTTTAGCACGAGTGCGATACCTGCACCCAACGCGAAAAAAATCGCGAGACCGAGAAGATAGCTCGAACCCGGCACCGTCCCGCCTCTATAGACAAGATCGATTCCCAAATAGGCGAGCGGTGGCGCTATACCGCCAACACCAGCGGCAAGCGCAATGCCCCAATCCCTTCGTACCCAACTGAGAAATTTATTTTCGCCGTTGCTCAAGGTTTTATTATGGCCTCTCGTATTTCGCGCCGAAACGGGCACAGGTAAATTATTATAAACCCACAGGTTGCATCGTCGCATAGTTGCGGGAGCGTGTCAACGAAATTGACCTATTCGCATGGACCGGCCGACGCGTCACCGGCGCCCAGCCGCACACCGAGGTTGATGCGGCGCGGCAGGTATGGATAATGCGCGGCGGGCGCTTGACCGGCGTGGTCGCAAGATCGCGGGCCGGGCGCGCCGCCCGGTGAAAACGTCGCCGCCCGGTGAAAACGCCGCCGCCCGGTGAAAATGTCGCCGCCCGGTGAAAACGCCGCCGACCGGTGAAAACGTCGCCGCCCGGTGAAAACGCCGCCGACCGGTGAACACGTCGCCGCCCGGTGAAACCGTCATAGAGGTGCCCCACCGCCATGCCCGATACCAGCGGACGCCACTTCCTGCAGATCCCCGGCCCGACCAACGTGCCGGAGCGCATCCTGCGCGCCATGGCGGCGCCGACCATCGACCACCGCGGCCCCGGGTTCGCGCGGCTCGCGCGCGAGGTGCTCGACGGCCTCAAGGCGGTGTTCAAGACCGCCGGAGCGGTGGTGGTCTACCCCAGCTCGGGCACCGGCGCGTGGGAGGCGGCGCTGGTCAACGTGCTGTCGCCGGGCGATAAGGTGCTGATGTTCGAGACCGGACACTTCGCCCTCTTGTGGCGCGAGATGGCGGCGAGCCTCGGCCTCGACGTCGACTTCGCGCCCGGAGACTGGCGCAGCGGCGTCGACCCGGCGTTGGTCGAGAGCAGGCTCGAGAAGGATCGCGGCCATGCCATCAAGGCGGTGGCCGTGGTGCACAACGAGACCTCGACCGGCGTCGCCAGCCGCATCGGCGAAATCCGGCGCGCCATCGACCGCGCCGGCCACCCGGCGCTGTTGTTGGTCGATACCATCTCGTCGCTCGCCTCGATCGACTTCCGCATGGACGAATGGGGCGTCGATGTCACCGTGGGGTGCTCGCAGAAGGGGCTGATGCTGCCCCCCGGCCTCGGCTTAAACGCGTTGAGCGAAAAGGCCATCGCCGCGGGCGTCGAGGCGCGGCTGCCGCGCTCGTATTGGGACTGGCGGCCGATGCTCGAAAACAACGAGAAGGGCTACTTTCCCTATACGCCGGCGACCAACCTGCTGTTCGGCCTCGGCGAGGCGCTCCGCATGCTCAACGAGGAAGGCCTCGAGCGGGTGTTCGCGCGCCACGACCGCCACGCCGAGGCGACGCGCCAGGCGGTGCGCGCTTGGGGGCTCGGGCTGCTGTGCGTCAACCCGGCCGAGTACTCGAGCGCGCTGACCGCGGTGTTGATGCCCGACGGCCACGACGCCGACGCCTTCCGCAAGGTCGTGCTCGAGCGCTTCAACATGTCGCTCGGCACCGGCCTGGGCCGCGTCAAGGGCCGGGTGTTCCGCATCGGCCACCTGGGCGACTTCAACGACCTGAGCCTCGCCGGCACGCTATGCGGAATCGAGATGGGCCTGGCGCTCGCCGGCGTCCCTCATCAGGCCGGCGGCGTGGACGCCGCCCTCGCCTACCTCACCGAGGAGGCGCGCGGCGGCGCCGACGCCCGTCGGGCCGGGGCCGCCGGCTAGCCCGCGACCGCGGGCCGCCGCCCCTGCGGCGGGCGCCTGCGGCGGGCACCTGCGTGGCGCTTGAACGCCGGTCATCTTTACCG
>JADFMW010000022.1 GCA_022563655.1 Pseudomonadota bacterium | reverse complement strand
TCGGTGCGGCCCTGGACCCGGTAGCCGCCCACCGCCTGCACCGACTGGGGCTGCAGCCCGACGTGGCCCATCACCGGCACCCCGCGCTCGGCGAGGAAGCTCACGGTCTCGGCCATGACGACGCCGCCCTCGATCTTGACCGCCGCGCAGCCGGTCTCGGCGAGCACCCGCGACGCGGTCGCGAACGCGGCCTCGGGGGAGGCTTCGTAGCTGCCGAACGGCAGGTCGACGACGATGCACGCGTGCCGCGCCGCGCGCGCCACCGCGGCGCCGTGGGCCACCATCATGTCGACGGTGACGCCGAGCGTGCTATCGAAGCCGTAGATCACCATGGCGAGCGAATCGCCGACCAGCAGCACATCGACGTGGTCGTCGAGGGCCTTCGCCACCGGCGCGGTGTAGGCGGTGAGGCAGACCAGCGGCGCCTGGCCCTTGCGATGGAAGACGTCCGGAACGGTGACGCGACCGGCGGTCTTGAACGCGCTCATGACTGGTCTCCCCGACGGCGAGGGATCGGCGCGGGGGCGACCGCCGCCGCCTGGGCCCGGCGGCCGACGCCCCGTCAGTCGACTTATGCGGCTTTCGCGGGCGCAATGCAACCTCGGCCGTCCGGCCTCCGATCGACCGCCTCGGACCGCTTCACAACCGTTCACATTCGTGAGAGGCACCTTACGCCGCTCTTTTCGCGGTCGGAAAATAGGCTTAGATACAGGCCAGTACCGCCCGGCGGGGCCGCCAGCCCGCGATAGTGGTGCGCGGCGCATATGGACAACGAGCGCCGCGATGAGCGCCGGGTGCTGCCGCCTCCGCCTGCCCCCTGGCGGGGCGGCTTTTTTTTGGGGCGGGGCGGCTCGATTATTTGAATATCACTCCAGCGCCGCCCGCACCCCGGCAATCTGGTCGTCGACCGAGATATCGAGTCGCGAGGTGATCTCGAGCTCGCGGTCCTCGAAGACGTCGCGGTTGGGATGCTCCTCGCGCCATGCCGCGACGGTGTCGTCGCGCGCCGCCACCAGTTCGCGAATCTGCGGCCCGAACAATCGCAGCATCGCCGTGATCCAGCGGTTGGTGGGCCACGACGGGCGCGCGTGATCGATGACGAAGCGGTCGAGCATGGCGCAGACATCGCGCGCGGCGTACCAGGTTTCGCCCGTGACCCAGCGGTTGGTCGAGAACAGCGTGGTCGGGTAGCCCTTGGCGTCCATCGAGATGCCGATCAGGTGGCTGAGCGCGTCGCCGCCGCCGGGCCACTCGACCTTGCCGTCGTAGGGCGCCGGCGCCGCGTCCTTGGGCATTCCCTTGGCGCGCAGGAAGGTGTGGAAGTGGCCGTGCTCGCCGCCGCGCAGTTCGGTCGGATGGGCGTGGTAGAAGTACTGGGAATGGGTCTCGTGGTCGTAGGCGTCGCCCTTGGGGTAGTGGTCCCATTGGGTGAAGGTGCCCTGTCCGCGCAGCACCTCGCGGACGATGTTGTCGCCGGACTTTACGAGCACCCGATAGCACTCGAGGACTTCGGCGCCCGCCGCGACCATGGTTTCGAGTTCGTCGCGGGGCAACTCTTGAAGCGTGATCACCGCCCGCTCGCTCCTCGTCGATCCGTGCCCAAGGCGCGTCGCGCCCTGGCGTCCCTGGGAAAATAAGCGCCGGCCCGAGCCAATGCAATGTTGCGCCGGCGCGCTCAGTCGGCGACCAGGCGGAAACCGATCAAGATGTGCTTGATCGCGGCCGGGCGGCCGTGGCGCGCCGCCGGGCGGCACACGCCGCAACCCTTGTCGTCCCACGAGCCGCCCTTGACGATGTAGCGCTCGGGGCCGGCGGCGGTGGCGGTCCACTCGAACACCTGCCCGGCGGCGTCGAGCAGCCCGAACGGGCTCGCCCCCGCGGGGTACGCGCCGACCGGCGTGGTCGCGAACGGGCCGGCGTCGTGGCTGTTGAGCCGGGCCGGGTCGAACTCGTCGCCCCACGGAAAGCGCCCCCCTTCGGTGCCGCGCGCCGCCTTCTCCCATTCCGCCTCGGTCGGCAGGCGCCAGCGCCGGCCGGTCTCGTCGCCGAGCCAGGCGGCGTAGGCGCGGGCATCGTGGTGCGAGACCAACACCACCGGGTGCTCCCCGCGCCCGGTTGGCGGCCGCCCATCGGCCCAGGCGTAGCGCCGGGTGGCCGAATAGGGGTGGCGCAGGCGGTAGCTCCGCCACGTGGCGGCGTCGACGTCGGGCGCCGGGTGGCCGGTGGCGGCGACGAACGCCGCGTACTGGGCGTTGGTGATCGGCGTCCGGGTGATGGCGTAGGCGGCGGTCGAGAGCGTGCCCGGGCGGCGCTCGCCGGCGTACCAGCGCTGCTGGCGGGTGGCGCCGTGGCCGTAGGCGGCCTCGTCGAGGCGGTAGGCGGCCTCGCGCTCGGCGTCGTCGGAGCCGGCGACGAACGCGCCGGCGGGTATGGCGACGAGCTCGGGCGCCGGCGCCGCGGCGTCGGCCGCGAGGAGCGGCGCCACGGTGACGATGACAATCCGGAGAGTGGCGACTGTTCGTTTCATGGCCAAAACGGTAGGGCGGGGCGCCGAGGCGGGGGAACAATTCCAGTCAACTTATGGTGATATGGGTGCCAAGCGGCTTTTTTGGCGGCGTCGCAGCCTTTAGTCTCATTTGCGAACGTTTCCAAAATGCATCCATCAGGTGAGGTACCCTAACAATGTCTTTCCGCAGCAAGCTTCTGTCGACCACCGTCCTCCCCATTGTCGTCGGCGTGGGCGTGAGCATGGTCGCGATGAACGTAAATCCGCCGGCCCAGGCCGCATCGTCGTTCCAGGTGGCCCAGGCGAACCCGTGCAACCCGTGCGCGGCGGCGAACCCGTGCAACCCGTGCGCGGCCAATCCCTGCGCGCCGAGCGCGGCCGTCGAGCTCACCGACAGCGAGGCGAAAGACGCCTATTCGTGCATCAAGGGGTCCTTGCGGGCCGGCTACGCCAAGTCGAACCTGGCCTCGGGTACGGGTCTGAAAATCGCCCAGGACTATCAGGACTGGACGCGTTACAGCACCCGGTCCTACGTATCCGCGACCCACGGCGGGCGCTTCGTGCAGAACTACGCCAACTCGACCGCCAAGGCTTACGGGAAGTATGAGGACGTCGGCAGGCTGCCGGCCGGCTCGGTGGTGGCGAAGGACAGCTTCGCCGTGCGCGCGGGCAGGGTGTCCGCCGGGCCGCTGTTCGTGATGGAAAAGATGCCGGCCGGTTTCAACGCCGACAGCATAAACTGGCGCTACACCCTGGTGATGCCCGATGGCAAGGTCATCGGCACGACCAACGGCAAGGGCTCGAAGAACGTCGAGTTCTGTTACGGCTGCCACGCGGCGATTGCGGGAGAGCAGTCGGATTCGCTATTCTTCCTGCCCGAGGAGTACCGGGTGAAGTTCTGAGAGCGGCGAGACGGTCGTGAACCCCAACCCGCCAGGCGTGGGCGGCCGAAGTGCCGTTTTCCGGCGGGTGGCGCGGCGATGCCTCCTGGCCTTGGCGCTGGGATGGCTGGCCGTGCCGCCGCCGGTGCTCGCCGAGGGCGGCGTGCTCGACGCGGCCAAGGCGTTCGCGCTCGCGCGCGCCGGCGAGCTCACCATCGTCGATGTTCGCACGCGCCAGGAGTGGGCCCAAACGGGCGTCCCGCAAGCGGCGCTCGAGGTGAGCCTGTTCCCGCAGTGGGGCGTGCCCAACGCCGACTTCGTGGACGACGTCCTTGCCGCCGTGGGGCGGGACAAGTCCACTCCGATCGCCTTGATCTGCGCCCAGGGCAACCGCTCGTCGTTCGCCCAGGGCCTGCTCGAGAAGCAAGGCTTCGCCACGGTCTACAGCATCTCCGAGGGCATGGCCGGCTCGAGCTTCGGGCCGGGCTGGCTCGCGCGCGGTCTGCCCCTGGAGCCGTGCACAAACTGTTGACGGCGAGCTCGCCAAGCGATAATACGCCGGCTCGCGCTCTGACCACGAAGCATCGGGAGACATCGCATGAAGACGGGTAAGGGGCTCAGCCTCGCGCTGGCGGCCGCCATCGCCTTGTTCGGCTCGTTCGCCTGGGCCGAAGGAGATGCGGCGAAGGGCAAGACGGGTTACAAGAAGTGCAAGGCCTGCCACACCATCGAGGAGGGCGGCAAGAACAAGATCGGACCCAACCTGTTCGCAATCGGCGGGCGCCAGGCGGGGATCGTTCCCAAGTACAAGTATTCCAAGAGCTATGTCACGGCGGGCGAGAAGGGACTCGTCTGGACCGAGGAAAATCTCGTCGAATACCTCGCCGATCCGAAGGCCTTCATCAGGCAGGCTTCGGGCGACCCGAAAGGCAGGACCAAGATGCCCTTGAAACTGAAAAAAGAAGAGACCCGCAGGGACGTGGCCGCGTACCTGATGACCCAGAAATAGCCCCAGCGCACCACCAGGTCAGTCGCGCACCACCAGGTCAGTCGCGCACCACCAGCACCGAGCGGGTGGCGTGCCGCATCACGCGCGCGGCATTGGGGCCGATGAGGTAATCCTTGAGCTCGGGCCGGTGCGAGGCGATGACGATGAGATCGGCGTTGACGCTCTTGGCGGCGTTGAGGATCTCCTGGTAGATCGTGCCGTAGGCGACGATGTGCAGCACCTCGACTCCGGCTGGCACGTGCGCCGTGGAAAGCTCGCGGAGCTCGTGACGAGCCTGAACGATCGCCTTTTTCTCATAATCCTCTGGAAAGAACTGGCCGACCACGGTCATGCCGTAGTCGGGCACCACCGTCATCAGGTGCAGCGTGGCACCCATCGCCTGGCAATACTCCACCGCGAACGGCAGCGCGTTGCGCCACGAGCTCGAATCGGTGAGATCGACGCTCAGGAGGATGTTCTTGTACATGACGTGACGCCTCTCTCTATTCGGCCGTGCCGGTCGCGAGGGCATCGGTCGGGCGCTCGCGCCGCCGGCGGCCCAATTGCAGCCCGATGACAACGGCCAACAGGGCCAGCGCGAACGGATAGACCAGCTGCTTCGGCGGCAAGCCCGCCTGCTCGACATCCACGTCGGTGACGTAATCGCCCAACTCGAGCCCGATCTGCTCGGCGAGCCCGCCGACCGCGAGATCGGCGACCGCGTAACGGTCGTCGTCCGTGGGCTCGATCTCGATGCCGTAGCGCACGAAGGGATCGGTCGCCGCCATATCTGGCGTCGCGATCCGGTACAGCTTGTAGCGGTCGCCGTAGTTGGTTTCGCGCACGACGTGGAAGCGGACGTCGTAGCCGGGCCTCCCCGCGGCCTCGCCGGCGACGAACTCGTCGAGATCGAGGGACACGAATTCGGGATAGAACCGGTCCATGATGAACCCGGGTCTGAACAGCGCCAGGATGACCACGGCGAGCATCGCCATTTCGTATAGCCTAAGCCTGACGATCATCCAGCCTTGGGTAAGCGCGGCGAAGCTGAGGATGGCGATAAGCGACATCGAGATCACCAGCAGGCCGTGCCAGAAGCTTTCCACGCCGATCAACAACAATTCCGGGTTGAAGATGAAAACGAACGGCAGGATCGCCGTGCGGATGTCGTAGGTAAAACCCTGAATGCCGGTCTTGATGGGGTCGGCGCGCGATATGGCGGCGGCGGCGAATGCCGCCAAGCAGACCGGCGGCGTGTCGTCGGCCAGGATGCCGAAGTAAAAGACAAAAAGGTGGATCGAGATCAGCGGTATGACGAGACCCGCGGCGGTGCTGAGCTCGACCACCACGCCCGCCATCAGCGACGCGACGACGATGTAATTCGCCGTCGTCGGCAAGCCCATTCCGAGGATTAGGCACAAGACCGCGGTCAGGCCCAGGAGAATGTAAATGTTACCGCCCGAGATCGCCTCGACGACGCCGATCATGGCGTTGCTGAGGCCGGTCGCTGACACCGCGCCGACGATGATCCCCGCCGCGGCCACGGCGACGGAGATGTTGATCATGTTGCGCGCGCCGGCGACCAGCCCGCCGTAAATGTCCCCCAGGGCGAGGCGGATATCTTCCCAGACGGCGGCCTCCTGGCGCCCCTTGAGCCACGCCTCGCCTGCAACGACGAGAAGCGCCACGACATAAACCCAGAACAACGCCTCACTCGCGTCGAATCCGCCGAGCGTCCGCAGCACGGCAAACGCGATGATCGGGAGCGTATAAGGGATATTCGCAACCGACCGGCTGAGGCCCCTGGGCATGGCCCTCTGGGAGAGGATGACGAACATCATCAAAATTATGGAGCTTAACACCGCGCTGCTCGCCGTCCACCGTTCCACCATCAAGAGATAGATCAGAGCCACGATCGGGAGGAGAAAGTGGATGCCGCCCACGAATATCTTGCCCAGCGGCGGTATTTCGCTTTTCGGCATGCCCCTCAGGCCGAGCTTCATCGCCTCCAGGTGCGAGATGTAGAACAGCGCCAAATAGCTGATGACGGCCGGGACCGCGGCGGCGATGATCACGTCGAAATATGAGATGCCGACGAATTCGGCGATGATGAAAGCCGCGGCGCCCATGATCGGCGGCATGAGCTGACCGTTCGTCGAGGCAGCCACCTCGATCGCCCCGGCCTTCACCGCCGGCATGCCCATTCGCTTCATGACGGGGATCGTGAACGTGCCGGTGGTCACGACGTTGGCGATCGAGGAGCCGGAGATCGCCCCCGTCATGCCCGAGGCGAGGATCGCGGCCTTGGCCGGGCCGCCGCGATACTTGCCGACCATGGCAAAGGCCAGATCGAGGAAATACTTGCCGGCGCCGGCCTTATCGAGCATCGCCCCGAACAGCACGAACAGGAACACGAAGCTGGTGGAGACGTCGATCGGGATGCCGAAGATCGCCTCGCCGCCGAGCCAGTCATAGCCGATCAGCCGGGTGAGCGAGACGCCCTTGTGGGAAATGATGTCCGGCATCGATTGACCGAAAATCGAGTAAATCAAGAATACGCAGGCGACGATGACCAACGGCAGGCCGATGCTGCGCCGCGTCGCCTCCAGGAGAAGAAGGAGGCCGATGCCCCCTAGGATGGTCTCGAACGGAAAGCTGAAGTCGATGCCGAACAGCGAAACATCGAAGGCGAGCAGGATTCCCTGGCGGTCGACCAGGCCCTCGTGACCGAGGAACACGTAAAGCGCGCAGGCCATCCCCAACAGCGCCAGGAAGATGTCGTAAATCGGGATTTGCCGCGTCGCGAGGCGCCGCACCGCCGGGAACAGCAGAAAACAGAGCAGCAGCCCGAACGCCAGATGTATACCGCGCGCCTGGACCCCGAAGATGATCCCGAAACCGAAACGATACGGCAGCGGAGAGGCGATCCACAGCTGATAGATCGACCACAGCGCGGCGATCATGCCGATGAGGATCGAGGTCCGCGGTCCGAGCTTGCGTCCGGTGTACTCGGCCTCTTCGATCGCTGTTTCGATGGCCTCGGGCGAGACGTCGGGAATGGACGAATGCGCGTCAGCCATGCGGCCTATCCCCCCAACGAAAAGACCTTAAATAAATGGGCGCCGGCACTCCCAGAGGAAATGCCGGCGTCCAAAAAATTCCCGAAGATTACATCCAACCCTTTTCTTTGTAGTACTTGATGGCGCCCCGATGCAGCGGCGCCGAAAGCCCGTCCTTGATCATCTTCTTGGGATCGAGGTTCTTGAACGCCGGGTGCAGCTTCCTGAAGTCGTCGAGGTTCTCGAAGACCGCGCGCGTGACCTCGTAGACGATGTCCTCGGGCACGTCGGCGCTGGTGACGAACGTCGCCATGACGCCGAAAGTGGTGACATCGCTGTCGGTCGTCTTGTACGTGCCTTTCGGAATCGTCGCGAAGGCATAATACGGATTGGAGTCGACCAGCGCCTTCTCTATCCCGGTGGCCAGGTTGATGATCTTCGCGCCGCAGCCGTCGGTCGCCACGGCGACGCCGGCATTGGGCACGCCCACCGTATAGCCGTAGGCGTCGATCTTACCGTCGCACAGCGCCTTCGACTGCTCGGTCGAGGTCAGCTCGGTGGCGATCATGAAGTCGCTTTTTTTCGTCCCATAGGCGGCCATCAGGACCTCGGTGGTGCCGCGCTGACCGGAGCCCGGGTTGCCGATGTTGAACCGCTTGCCCTTGAGATCGCCCCAGGACATGATGCCGGAATTCTTGCCGACGATGATGTGGTACGGCTCGGCATGCACCGAAAACACGGCGCGCAACTTCTTGAACGCCTTGCCCTTGAACTTGCTCGAGCCGTTGTAGGCGTGAAACTGCCAGTCTGACTGGGCAACTCCGAAGTCCAGCTCCCCCGCTTTGATGTTGCCGATGTTGTAGGTCGAGCCCGCGGTCGACGGCGCCGCGCAGCGGATGCCGTGCTTGCGGCCCTTTTTCCGGCCTTCCGCGGCTTCCTTGTGAACCAGACGGCAAACCGACTGGCCGACGACGAAGTATACGCCGGTCGGACCCCCGGTCCCGATGGCAATGAACCGCTTTTCCTGAGCGAACGCACTGTCGGCCGTGAACACTCCCGCGCCGAGGGCCGTGGTCAGCGCGAGCGCAAACGTTGATACTGCAATACGTTTCATGATGCTAAGTCCTCCTTGATTTCGACGTTAATTGATCGCACGTGGTCCTTCTCACGCGCTTTGTTGCGCCTTACATCCCCCCCAGCCCCAGCGGGATAACCACACGCTCACACTCCCGGCGCGCAGGGCCGATCCACTCAAGACCGCCCACCGCAGGGTGTAGCCTTGCCAAGTTCAGCATCGAGCGACGCTTAGTCCAACAGCCTCCACAACATGCCGCGCGCCGTCTGCGCGTCGGCAACAGGGCGGCCCAGCAACGCCGCGCCGGCCCGCGCCTGAGCGACCAGCGCCGCGTTGTCCGGGGCGATCGACCGGTCGCTCAAGCAAACATTGTTCTCAAATCCTACCCGAATATGACCACCTAGCGCCGCCGCCGTCAACACGCACGCACCCTCGCGCGACCCGAAGGCGCACGCCGCCCAGGGCGAGGCGCCGTCGTCGACGGCGAGAAACGGCAACAGATCGCGCGGCTCGGAGGTCTTGCGCTCGGTGTAGCGGCCGAGGACGAACAGCAGGAAATGCCGCTCGCCGGGGATCACGCCGCGGCCGCGCAGGTCGTGGTAGAGATCGATCTCCGCCGGCGTGAAAAGGATGAACTGGGGCAGGATGCGTTCGCCCGCGAGCCACGCGAGGAAGGCCGCCGCCGCGGCCTCGCGCGCGGCGTCGGGAACGATCTCGCGCAGCACCAGCGACACCGCCTCGGGCTTGACCTCGCGCATCATCGCGATCTGTTCGTCCGGCCCGTAGCGCCCCGCGGCCTCGCTGGTCACCTGGATGATCATGTCGTCGCCCGCCTCGCGCCGCACCGCGGCGATCGCCGCGCGGTACGCGTCGGGGTCGAGCGAGTGGCGGCCGTCCCGGTCGCGCACGTGCAGGTGGATCATCGCCGCCCCGGCGTCGCGGCACGCGGCCGCGGCTGCCGCGATCTCGGCGGGCGTGATCGGCAGCGCGGGGTGATCGTCTTTCGTCTTGCGCGGCCCGGTGGGCGCCACCATGACGATCAGCGGCGACTGGTCGGCGCTCAAGCCCCGGCCTCCCCGGGGCGCGCGAAACCGCGGATCAGCGCGGCGTGAACGGCGATGTAGCCCGGCGCGGCCTCGCCCAGCCGGTTGCCGAGCTCGCGGTGCAGCCTGGGCAGGGCGTGGAAAGGCACCGAGGGGAAGGCGTGGTGCTCGACATGGTACGGCATGTTCCAGGCCAGCCGGCGCGCCAGCCGGTTGGTGCGCGTGGTGCGGCTGTTCTCCAGCATGTTCGGGACCAACGGGCGGCCGGTGTGCTCGGCGAGCAGGTAGAGGCGCAGGAACGGCTGGCCGACGATCGCCGGCGCCAGCCAATAGACGACCGGCGCCCAAGACCCCAACGCCACGGCGGCGATCGCGACCGCGGCGTATAGCGCCCACAGTCGGCGCGCCTCGGCGACGATGCGCGGCGCCGCCTCGGCGGGCAGGAAGCCGCAGGCCTCGACCCTGCCGCGGGCGTGCCTCAGGGTGGTGACGAGGCGCTCGCGCCAGTAGGGCAGGCCCGAGAGCACGAGGACGTACCGGCTCAGGGTCTCGGGTTTCGGCGCCGCCAACTCGGGGTCGCGGCGCGCATCCTGGGTCCAGCGGTGGTGCGCCAGGTGGAAGTAGCGAAAGTACAGCGGCGGCAGCACGACCACCGCGCCGCACGCCCACGCCACCGCGCGGTTGAGCCGGCGGCGGCGGAAGGCGCTGTGGTGGATGCACTCGTGCAGCGCCGAGAACAGGAAGATCAGCACCACCCCGTGGAGCACCGCGGCCGGCGCGAGCCACGGCGTGCCGAGGGCGCGGCTCAACAGGTATCCGGTGAGTGCGAGCGCCGCGAGATGGGTGGCGAGCTGCGCCAGCCCCCGCGCATCCGAGCGGCGGCAGAGGTCGGCGAGCCGCCCCGGGGCAAGAAGGTCGCGCCGCCACGAAACGTCAGCCATGTTCGCGAGTATAGCCCACCCTGGCGATGTCCCGACAGGACCATCGACGGGCGCGCCCTAGCGCGGTCGGACGAGCCGCGGGGCGACCTGGCCCGAGGCCCAGTCCACATGCTCCTTGAAGACCGGATTGAGCCCATTGTACATCATGGCGTGTACATCATGGCGGCGCCGGCCTCGCCGGTGCGCCGAAAGCCAGCGCGGCGACGACGTAGAGCGCGACCGCGATGGCGACCACCGCGCTGAAGCCGAGGTGAATGGTGAGCAGGATCGCCAGCACGGCGCTCACCACCGAGGCGCTGCCGTTGATCGCCCAGGCCCACGGGATCCAGCCGGGCGCGCGCTCGGCGAGACGCGCAAGTCCGAGCGGAAAGGGCATGCCCATCGCGAACGCCAGCGGCGCGATGAGCGCGATGGAGAGCGCGATCTTCGCCGCCCCCCAGAGCGGCCGCAACGCGGCGAAGAGCGGCGGCAGGGCGGCGAGGTAGAGCAGGGCGACGACGGCGATCGCCGCGACGGCGACGGCGACCGCCGCGCCCTCGAAGCGCCGCCCCAGGCGGGCCGAGACGCCGCTGCCGAGCCCGGCGAAGACGAGAAATCCGCTCAGCACCACCGCCGCGGCGTACAGCGGATGTCCGAGGAACAGGGTGAAGCGCTCGATGAAGGCGATTTCGATAAACAGGAAGGCCAGGCCGAGGGCGAAGAAGTACACCACGACGCGCGGGCCTTCGCCGAGTCCGGCGGACCCCCCTGCCCCGCCGCGCCGCAGGCGCAAGAGCGGCAGCAGGATCAGGAGCACGCTCGCGAGCGCGGCCTGTGCGAGCGTCACGACGACGATGAGGTAGCTCCACTCGATGAGCGCGTTGCCGCCGCGGCCGCGCAGCTCGAGCAGCTCGGGCAGCGCGCGCCACTTGAAGAAGCGGAAGAAGTAGGGCCTGTCGTCGGTCGCCGGCGCCACGTGGAACTTGTAGTCGCGCAGAAAGGCCTCCGGCTTCTCGCCCAGCAGGGCCGTGGCGCCGTCGAACAGGTAGGGTTCGGCCAGCACGTTGTTGCGGTTGGCCTCGGCGCGGCGCATCCCCGGGTAGTAGGCGACGTCGAACCCGCGCGCGGCCGTGAACGCGCGGATGTTCGCGATGTCCCGGTCGCTCAGCGCGCCGTTCTTGACCAGCAGCGTCGCCGTGCCCCAGCCGCGAATCAGCGCCAGCCGGCGCTCGGGCCGGGCGACCCCGGCGCGCTCGAGCGCCGCGACGGCGGTGGCGAACAGCTTGATCGTGTCGCGCGGCGGCAGCTTGAGCCAGCGCGTCACGGCGAGCAGCCCGCCCGGCGCCAGCCGCGCCAGGTAGTCGCCGAACGCTTCCACGGTATACAGCGTGCTCTTGCTCAGTGCGTGCACCCCGGCGGCCGAGGCGGCGAAGGATTCGAGCAGCGAGATGAAGACGAGGTCGTAGCGCGCGCCCCCCTTGGCGACGAAGGCGCGGGCGTCGGCGACGTGCACCCGAACGCCGTCGCGGCCGTATATGGCGCCGGCGAAGTCGGCGAAGTCGCGCTGCACCAGGCCGATCATCTGGGGGTTGAGATCGACGGCGTCGACGGCGCGCGCCTCGTTGGTCAGCGCGAGCAGCACGTCGGCGCCGCCTCCGGCGCCGAGAACCAGCACCGACGGCCGCGCGAGCAAGTGGTAGGGCAGGGCTGACGTCTGGTAGTCGAGGTAGGCGAGCGCGGCGCGGTCGCCGTCGTAGCGGGTGATCGCGGTCATGGCGTCGCCGTCGGTGAAGACGCCGATCTGCTCGGGCGGCTCGACGGTGTTGCGCAGGCTCAGGCCCGGAGCGTGGCGGAACGGAACCAGGGGGCTGCGGACGGCGGTGAGCAGGCCGAGCGGGCTCGACCGCGTCTCGACGACCACCGCGCCGGGAACCGTGAGCGCCAGGCTCAAGCCCTTGTAGGGCGACAGGCGCGGCTCCAGCCACTCCGCCGGCGTTGCCAGCGCCACGACGACGCCGCAGGCCGCCAGCGCCGCCGCCGTGGTGCGCCGGCCTTGCACCGCCCGATCGAGGCAGGCCAGCGCCGCGGCGGCGAAGCCGAGGGCGCCGACGAGCCTGAGACAGTCGGCCGGGGGCAGGACGAACATCACGGCGACGACGCCGAGCGCGCCACAGCCCGCCCCCACCAGGTCGTAGCTATAGATGCGGCCAACCCGGTCCTTGAACCAGGCCAGGGCGATGCCGACGCAACCGCCGGCAAAAACGAACGGCACCGCGAGCAGCAGATATATCGCGACGAGGTAGGCGAACTGGCGCCCGTCCCACGCCAGCTCGAGCGGGTTGAACGGCACCCGTTGGGCGAGCGCGAAGCTCGCCACCGCCGCCGCGCCGAACAGTGCCGCGGAGATCGGGAAGGCGGCGGCGAAGCGCGGCGCGAGCCACTCGCGGGCCAGCGACAGCACGGTGCCGCTGGCGCCGATGCCGAGCAGCGCCAGGCTGATGATCATGTACGCGAATTGGTGCCACTGGATGATCGAGAACAGGCGCATCAGCAGAATCTCGTAGCCGAGCGCCGCCGCCGAGATCGTCGAGATCGCGAGCCCGAGCGCCATTCTCAGTGCCCGCCGGTAAGCGGCACGAACTTCACCGGAATCACCTGCCGCGTGGTCACGGCTCCGGCCGCGTCCTTCTCGACCAGCAGCAGCTGTTGCGTCTGGAACCGGCCGCCCACCGGGATCGCCATGCGCCCGCCCGGCTTGAGCTGGGCGAGCAGCGGCGGCGGGATATGACTCCCCGCCGCGGTGACGACGATGGCGTCGAAAGGCGCGTGCTCCGGCCAGCCGTAGTAGCCGTCGCCCAAGCGCGCCTCGACGTTGTCGTAGCCGAGCCGCGCCAGCCGCGCGACGGCGGCGCGGCCCAGCGGCTCGACGATTTCGATGGTGTAGACCCGCTTCACGAGAACGCCGAGGATCGCCGCCTGGTAGCCCGAGCCGGTGCCGACCTCGAGCACGACGTCGTCCTCGTCGATGCCGAGCAGGTCGGTCATCAGCGCCACGATGTAGGGCTGCGAGATCGTCTGCCCGTGGCCGATGGGAAGCGGCCGGTTCAAGTAGGCTCTGCGCTTTTGCTGCGGCGGCACGAACTCGTGCCGGGGCGTCACGGCGATCGCTTCCATGACGCGCGGGTCAAGCTCCGTCTTGCCCAGGTACCTGCGGGTGGCGCGCACATCCTGCTCGATCATCTTCACGAGGACGCGGCGCCGAGCGGCGTAGTCGGCCTCGGTCGCGGCGGCGGCGGCGTCCGCCCCAACCAACAGCACGAACAGCAGTGCAAGCCAGAATCTCATGATCGCCATCGCCGCGCGGGTTCACTCGAGCCACGGCGCTTCGGCCCCCGGTCGGGGCCGGCTACGGCGCCGGGGCCGTCCGCGCCCACGTCTCGAGCCGGGCGCGCATCCGCCGCACGTGCCCGCCCGCCCAGTATAACTTATCGCAAACGAGGCAGGCGTGCACCGGGCCCGGCGGCACACCGGCGCCCTCCGGCAGCCGCGCGCGGGCCGGGGCGTCGGCCTCGACGAGCGGCGTGTTGCACACCAGGCAGCGGCTGAAGGGCCGATACAGCCAGTCGAGGTCGAGGGCGGCGGTGAGCTCCTCGACGACGTCCTCGAGCGTGTTCGCGCGCAACACGATCACCGTGCCGTCGGCGTCGCGCAACTCGGCGAGCTTGCGGTCGCGGGTCATCACCAGACGGCCCTCGCTGCGCGCCCGCGCCACCATCGCCCGGTCGTTCGCCCCGTGGTCGTGGACGAGGGTGTCGAAGCCAGCGGCGCGCAGCCACCGGGCCAAGCGTTTCAACATCTCGTCGCAGATGAACCGAGGGGCGCCAGGCGCCTTGCGATCACGGTATGCAGGCATGGGGTGCGGATTCGCGAACCTGGCCGCCTGCCCCCTCATTTGGCCGCCCGCAGGGCCCACTCGACGACCGACTTGAGTGTCCCGCCGAGCGCCCCGTCGAACGCATAGATCACTTGGTTCATGTCGCTGCCCTCGGCGCGCACCCGGCGCTCGGCCTTGTGCGACGCGATGATCGTGCGCTGCGGCATCTTGACCAGCTTGGCGTTCAGCCGCACGTGCGCGGACGGCGTGCCGGCTGGGTCGTACTCCGCCTGAAACTCGCGCAGGTCGATCTTGAGGACGTAGTCGGCGCGCAGATCGGTCGCCTTGCGCGCGACGGCGACGATCTTGCCGGTGTTCTCGAACGATTCGACCAGCAACGTCTGCACCATCACCGGCGCGCGCTCGGTCCAGCGCGCGTTTTTGTAATACTCGAGCGACAAGGGGTCCTGGCGCAGGGCGATGCGCAGGGTGTTGAGGCTCTCGGCGGTCACCGGAAGCTCGACGACCAGCTGCCAGCCAACGGTGGGCAGATCACTCGAATAGGTGCTCTTCGGGCTCAGGGTGAACAGCTTCGGCGGCACGCCCTGGCCGGGCAAAGCGAGGGTGCAGCCGGCGGCGGCGGCGGCGAGGGCGAGGGCGAGGACCGGCGGCAGAACGCGCGGCAACGATCGGCGCAAGGCGGTCATGGACATTACCGCGTCTCGTATCCGGCCTGGGCGTTGCCGAACAGGAACCCGGCGGGATCGGACTCGAACCGGTCCGAGACGCGCGTCAGGCTGTCGACCAGAGCGCGCGC
This sequence comes from Pseudomonadota bacterium, assembly GCA_022563655.1. GTDB lineage: Bacteria > Pseudomonadota > Alphaproteobacteria > JAAXGF01 > JAAXGF01 > JADFMW01. The sequence goes on along the minus strand of JADFMW010000022.1, from coordinate 4,036 downwards.
TTCGACCAGGAATTGCGAAAGCTCGTACAACCCCTCGCTCGAGAAGTCGTGGAGCGCCGCGCGGTTTTCGTCGACCATCCCGTTCAGCTTCTCGGCGGTGAGCACAAGCGTCCGGGCGCTCTCGCGAACCGCGCGCAGCGTGAGACGCGTCTCTTCGGTCAGCGCATCGACACTGGCGCCGACCGCGTTCAACGCCCCCTCGCCCGCGACCAGCGTGGCCGAGGCGTTGTCCACCAGGGTGGGAACGCGGGCGCGCAACTCGCGCACCAGAATATTGATCTCCTCGGCCGTTTGCCGCACCTCGGCCGCGCTGACGGCGACGTCGTTGGCGAGGCTCTCGAACTGCGTCGAGCTCGCGGCAAGCGTACCGGTGAGGACATTGAAGTTGGTCAGCGTATCGGAGATCGCCGCGAGGTTGTCGTCGCTGAGCAGGAACGTCGCGCGCTCGACCATGTACGTGAACCGGGCCAGCGCTTGAGGCAGGTCCTCGAACAGCGCCTCGAGCTTCGACGGCGCCGCCGCGATCACCGCCAGCTCTTCGCCCGGCTTGGGCTCGAGCCGCGGGCTGTCGGCGCCGCCGCCGCCGAGCTGGACGTTGACCAGCCCCGTGATCCCTTGCAGCTCGAGCGAGGCGACCGAGTCCTCCTTGACGGGCGTGTCCCGCTTCACCTCGATCGTGACGCGCACCTGCTCGCTGTTGTCGGGGTCGATGCGGATGTCGCTCACCGCGCCCACCGGCACGCCGCGGTAGCGCACCGTGCTCGAGTCGGTCAGGCCGCTCACCGAGCCGCGGAAGTAGACGTTGTAGCGGTCGACCTCGCGGTCGATCTCGCCCTTGCCGAGCCACACCACGAAGCCGAACAGCCCGGCGATGACGACCAGCACGAAGGCGCCGACGGCAAGATAGTTGGCCTTGGTCTCCATGGCCGGCTCTCGCCCTACTCCGAACGCTGGGCGCGGGCCCGCGGGCCGTGAAAATAGGAGCGCACCCAGGGATGCTCGTGTTGCAGCATGACCTCCATGGGGCCCACGACCAGAACCTGCTTCTCGGCCAGCACGGCTATACGGTCGCAGATTGCCCACAGGCTGTCCAGATCGTGGGTCACCATGAACACCGTGATCCCGAGGGTGCGTTGCAGGCGGCGGACGAGGCCGTCGAACGCGGCGGCGCCGATGGGGTCGAGACCGGCGGTCGGCTCGTCGAGACAGACGATCTCGGGGTCGAGCGCCAGCGCCCGCGCGAGGCCGGCGCGCTTGCGCATGCCGCCGGAAAGCTCGGAGGGGTACTTGCAGGCGGCCTCGGGCGGCAGGCCGACCATGCCGAGCTTGACCGCGGTGATCTCGTCGATCACGTCCTGGGGCAGGCTGGTGTGCTCGCGCAACGGCACCTGGACGTTCTGCGCCACGGTGAGCGAGCTGAACAATGCGCCATCCTGAAACAACACGCCGGTGCGCGATTCGATCTCGCGCCGCTCGGCCGCGCCGAGGCGGGAGATGTCGTGGCCGAGCACCTCGATGGAGCCGGCCGCGGGCTTCATCAGGCCGACGACGGCGCGCAACAGCACCGACTTGCCCGTGCCCGAAGCGCCGACGACGCCGAGCACCTCGCCGTACCTGACCTCGAGGTCGAGGTTGTCGTGCACCACTTGGGGGCCGAACCGGGTCCTGAGGCCCCGCACGCGGATCGCAGCCGTGGCGCTCCCGGCCATCGCCGCTAGACGCCCAAATACGCGAAGAGAATCGAGAACGCGGCGTCGACGACGATGACGAGGAAGATCGCCTCGACCACCGCCTTGGTCGTGTGGCGGCCGACGCTCTCGGCGCTGCCGCTCACCTGGAAGCCTTCGTAGCAGCCGACCATGGCGATCAGGAAGGCGAACACCGGCGCCTTGATGATGCCCACCCAGAACGACCACATCGGCACCGCGTCGCCCAGCCGTTCGATGAACTGGGCCGGGCCGATGCCCAGACTGATCCACGCCATCAGGCCGCCGCCGAGCAACCCCATCGCGTCGGCGAAGAACGCCAGCAGCGGCAGGGTGACGATCAGCGCCAGTAGCCTGGGCAGCACCAGCACCTCGATCGGGTCGAGGCCGAGGGTGCGCATGGCGTCGATCTCCTCGCGCACCTTCATCGAGCCGATCGCGGCGGTAAACGCGCTGCCCGAGCGGCCGGCGATGACGATGGCGGTGAGCAGGATGCCGATTTCGCGCAACACCGATATGCCGACCAGATTGACGACGAAGATCTCGGCGCCGAACTTGGCGAGCTGGTCGGCGCCCTGGTAGGCGAGCACGACGCCGATCAGGAACGAGATCAGGGCGACGATGGGCACCGCGTCGAGGCCCGCCTGCTCCATGTGGCCGACCAGCGCGGTGCCGCGGATTCGCCACGGCCGGATCGCCGCGCGCGCCAGCGTCGTCATGGTCAGGCCGAAGAAGGAGAGCATCTTGAGGCCGTTATCGAGCGCCTCGATGGTGGCCCGGCCGACGTGGGCGACGATCGCGCGCAACGGCGGCTCGCGCGGGGCGCGGCATTCGACCGGGGCGTCGTTGGCCTCGATCAGGTCGAGCAACGCCGACAGCTCGGGCCGGGCGCGCGCGAACTCGGCGGCGTGGCCGTCGGCGCGCAGCCGCTTGCGGGCGCGATAGAGGACCAGCGCGGCGGCGGTGTCGAGCGCCTCGACGCCGGCGATGTCGATCGACACCGCCTTCGCCGGGCCGGGCGCGAGGCGGCGCAGCTCGCCATCGAGCCGGTCGGCCTCGTCGATGCCCCAGCGCCCGCCGAGGGAAACGACGAGACGCGCGCCGTCGCGCTCGCTCTTGATCCGTCCCGCCAACGCCGCCATCGCGCGCCTCGCGTGGTTTCGCCTTGCCCCGCCGGGCCGCCAATGGTGCCGCCTTTCGCCGCCGGCGTCCATGGCGCCGTGCCGCGGGCGCCGACGGGCGCCGCGCTCAGGCGGGGGCGGGGTTGGGCTCGATCGGGCGCTCGCCCGGCAGCACCGCGCCCGGGGCGATGTCGGACGTTTGCTCGAGCGCGGCGTAATACGGCGTAAAATCGGGCCGCGTCGCCTCGAACAGCTGTGCGTAGCTGTCGATGACGAAATAGCATTCCTGGAAATCGTCGATGCGGTACTCGGTGCGCATGATGCGCATCAGGTCGAAGGCGAGGCGGTGGGGGCGGGGGTCCTCGAGGCAGTAAATCGATTCGCCCTTCGACGACACGATCCCCGAGCCGTAGATGCGAAGGCCCCGCGCCGTGCGCACCAGGCCGAACTCGACGGTGTACCAATAGAGCCGGGCGAGGCGGTGCAGGCTGCCGAGCCCGAGCGCCTTCAGGCCGCCCCTGCCGTAGGCCTGCAGGTAGTCGGCGAACACCGGGTTGAACAACATCGGCACGTGGCCGTAGATGTCGTGGAAGACGTCGGGTTCGGCGAGGTAGTCGAGCTGGTCGCGGCGCCGGATGAAGCGCGTCGCCGGGAAGCGGCGGGCGGCGAGATGGCGGAAGAACACGTCGTCGGGTACCAGCCCGGGAACGGCGACGATGCGCCAGCCGGTGGCGCGGTCGAGGACCTCGCTCAGGCGCTCGAACTCGGGGATGCCGGCGGCGGCGATGTCGAGCCCGGCAAGGCCCTCGACGAACTCGGGCGCGGCGCGGTCGGCGACGATGCCCTGCTGGCGCGCGAACAGCGTGCGCCAGATCGCGTGCTCCTCGGCGCCGTAACGCGCCCACTCCTGGTCGATGGTCCAGTCCGTCATGGTAACCGGTTTTCAGCCGTGATAGGCGACCCCGGGCAGGACGCAGAGCATTTCGAACAACAGGTTGGCGGCGCACAGCGCGGTGTTGCCCGAGGGGTCGTAGGGCGGCGAGACCTCGACCAGGTCGCCGCCGACGACGTCGAGCTCGCGGCAGCCGCGGATGATCTCGAGCGCCTGGCCGGTCGTCAGCCCGGCGATCTCGGGCGTTCCCGTGCCCGGCGCGAAGGCCGGGTCGAGGCCGTCGATGTCGAAGCTGATGTAGACCGGCCCGGCGCCCA
>JADFMW010000021.1:14861-19255 GCA_022563655.1 Pseudomonadota bacterium | reverse complement strand
GCGCTCGGCCTGCTGGCCAAGCCCGGACCGAACGGCAGGTTGGTGCTGACGGTGCCGGTGACGGCGCAGAACGGAACCCTCTACGTCGGCCCGCTGGCGCTTTTCAAGCTCGCGCCGGTGGTGCCGCGATAAGGGCGCCGATCAGGCTTGCTTGGCGTCGATCACGCCGCGGCGGATCGCCCGCGTGCGGGTGAACAGATCGAGCAGCACGTCTCCCTCGCCCCAGCGGATCGCCCGCTGCAGCCGCGTCAGGTCCTCGGAAAAGCGGCCCAGCATCTCGAGCACCGCCTCGCGGTTGTTGAGGAAGACGTCGCGCCACATCACCGGGTCGGAGGCGGCGATGCGCGTGAAATCCCGGAAGCCCGCGGCGGAGAACTTGATGACCTCGCTCTTGAGATGCTCCTCGAGATCGGTGGCCGTGCCGACGATCGTGTAGGCGATCAGGTGGGGCAGGTGCGAGGTGATGGCCATCACCGCATCGTGGTGCCCGGCGTCCATCATCTCGATCGTCATGCCGGCGCGGCGCCACAGCTCGGCGACGCGCTCGATCGCGCCCTCGTCGGTGCCCGGCGGCGGCGTCAGGATGCACCAGCGGTCGGCGAACAGCTGCTCGAAGCCGGCCTCGGGGCCCGAGTGCTCGGTGCCGGCGATGGGGTGGGCGGGAACGAAGTGCACGCCTGCGGGAAGATGGGGGGCGACATCGCGGATCGCCGCGCGCTTCACCGAGCCCACGTCGGTCACGATGGCGCCCGGCTTGAGGTGCGGCGCGATGGCCTCGGCGATGGCGCGATAGACGCCATGCGGGGTGGAAAGCACCACCAAGTCGGCGCCCTCGGCTGCCTTCGCCGGGTCCGTGGTGAAGCTGTCCGCAAGGCCCAGCTCCCTGGCCTTGGCCAGGGTCTTGTCGGTGCGGGCGCAGCCGCAGACGTGGCCGGCCAAGCCGTCGCGCCGCACCACGCGGGCGAGCGACGAGCCGATGAGCCCAAAGCCGATGAGGGCGATGCGCTGGAACAGGGGCTTCTTTGACATTCGTTAGCTCATGAAGTCGGTGAGCGCCGCGACCAGGGCGGGCATCTCGTCGTCGAGACCGATACTGATGCGCAGGCAGTCGGGCAAACGGTACCCGCCCATCGTGCGCGGGATGATGCCGCGGTCGAGCAGGAAGGCGTTGGCGGCGTCGGCGGTGCGCCCGGCCTCGGGCGGAAAGCGGACGAGAACGAAGTTGGCGACGCTCGGGTAGACGGTGAGGCCGAGCCCGGCGAGGTCCGCCGAAAGCCGCGGCAGCCAGCGCTCGTTGTGGCGCCGCGCGGCCTCGACGTGGTCCGTGGCGGCGACCGCGGCCTCGCCGGCGGCGAGCGTCGGCCCGGAGACGTTGAACGGCCCGCGCACCCGGTTGAGCACGTCGGCCACCGCCGGCGGGCAGTAGGCCCAGCCCAGGCGCATGGCGGCGAGACCGTAGATCTTCGAGAACGTGCGCGTCATCACGACGTTGTCGCAGTCCCCGACCAGCTCCGCCCCCGGGCCGTAGTCGGCGGCGCCGACGTACTCGGCGTAGGCCGCGTCGATCACGAGCAGCGCGTCGCCGGGCAGCCCTTGGCGCAGGCGGCGCAGCTCGGCGGTCGAAAGGTAGCTGCCGGTCGGGTTGTTCGGATTGGCCAGGAAGATGATGCGCGTGCGCGGCGTCGCGCGCGCCAGCAAGCCGTCGACGTCGGTCTTGAGCTCGGGCTCGGCCGCCGTCACCGGCAGCGCTCCCGCCGAGCGCGCCGCGATCGGGTACATCAGGAAGCCGTACTCGCTATGGAGCACCTCGTCGCCCGGCCCCGCGTAAGCGTGCACCAGCAGAGAGATCAGCTCGTCGGAGCCGGCGCCGCACACGATGCGCCCGGGATCGAGATCGTGCCGCCGGCCGAGCGCCTCGCGCAGCGCCGTGGCGCCGCCATCGGGGTAGCGGTGCAGACTGGCGGCCGCTTCGTGATAGGCGGCGACCGCCCGCGGGCTGGGGCCGAGCGGGGATTCGTTCGATGCCAGCTTGATCACCCGTTCGCCGCCACCGCCCGGAACCTTGGAGCGGCCGCCAACATAGGGGCTGATGTCGAGGATTCCCGGTCGCGGGACGGGAGTGGCGAGCTCACCCATCGCCCGGCCCGTCGTGCCGGCCGAGCGGCGTGGCATAGCCGCCGAGCCCGATGATGCGACTGATGTGCTCACCCAACGCCTCCTCGACGGCGGCGAGGCGCGCGTCGTTGGGGCCGACGAAATCGGCGATCTCGATCAGGTGCAGGCGCATGTCGTGGTTCTTCGCGGCCTGCCACGCGTCGATGTCGGTGGCGGGCAGCCGGGCGGCGGTGAACGCCTGCCTGAGGCGCGTCCGGCTCAGTTCGGGGTTGGCCTCGACCGCCACGAGCGTGACGTCGTCGCCGGATTCCTCTTGGTCCATCAGGGCAATCGACAGCGCGCCGAGCTTCCCGGGGCGGCCGACGCGGTTGTCGATGAACGGCAGGCGTGCGACGACGCGCGGCGTCCGGTCGCCGGCGCCAATGAGCAACCGCCACCACGGGTCGGGGTCGCCGTCCTCCGGCATCGGCAGCACCGCCACCGTCGAGATGCCATCGACCACGGCGCCGATCACTTGGGTGGCGCTGGCGTGCAACGTCATTTGCGTGTACGAGCCGTAGTGGTCGCGCGCCAGGTCCCAGTAGCCGACCGAACCCTCGGGGGCGTGGACGGCGATGCTGAAAGGCCCTTGCAGGAGCGAGGTCGCGGCGACCATCTCGCGCCAAATGCGCACCACCACCGGCGCCGGCAAACTGCCGTGGTGACGCTTGACCAAGCGGCGCAGGATGGCTGCCTCGCGCGCCGGGCGAATGTACAGGCGTGCCGCCTGTCGGCTCTTGAGCGTGCCGACTCGCTCGACGATCTCGGTGCGGCGCATCAACAGATCGTGCATGTCGTCGTCGATGCGATCGATCTCGCGGCGCAAGGATTCGAGGGAAGGCGATCGGGAGGCCATGGCGGGTAAGGCGGGCAAGGAGGGTAAAGTGAAACCCGACAGTAGTAGCTTCGGGGTCGGCGGAAATCAAAGAAAACGTTGACATTCCCGGCGCGGACAACCTAGCTATGCGCTCTCGGCCCGGCCGCCGCGATCGGATGAAGCTGTAACGAGAAGCGATGCCGCGCCCGCAACGCCTCGCCCTGATCGTCCCCGCTGATCGAACGCTCGCCGGCCTCGGTGCCGTGCCGGGCTGGACCGCGCGCTGCCTCGCCTCGGCGCCCGGGCCGGCGCCCATGAAAGATAAAAAATGATGGCAACGGAATGGGTTGAACCAGGATGCCGATAAACATTCCCGACGATCTCCCGGCCCGGCGGGTCCTCGAACGCGAAGGCGTGCTCGTCATCGGTGAGCACGACGCGATTCGGCAGGATATCAGGCCGATGCAAATCGCCCTGCTCAACTTGATGCCCGAGAAGATCAAGACTGAAACCCAGATCTCCCGACTGGTGGGGAGCACGCCGTTGCAAGTCGAAATGACCTTGCTGAAGGCCTCTTCGTATACCCCGACCACAACCCCGTCGGAGCACATGTTGGCGTTCTACAAGCCGTGGGCGGCCGTCGCGCAGGAAAAGTTCGACGGACTCATCGTCACCGGCGCGCCGGTGGAAGAGATGGCATTCGAGGAGGTCGATTATTGGACCGAGCTGACCGAGATTTTCGACTGGTCGAACACCAACGTCTCTTGGGTGTTCAACCTCTGCTGGGCCGGACAAGCGGCGCTGTATCACTTCCACGGCATTCCCAAATGCGCCATGGCGCGAAAGCTTTCGGGCGTTTACGAGCACCGGGTCGTGACCCCCAACTCGGAGCTGTTGCGGGGCTTCGCCGACAGATTCCAGGTGCCGGTGTCGCGCTATACCGAGACCCGCCGGGCCGACATCGAGCCCATTCCCCAGCTCTCGATCCTCGCCGAGTCCGACGTCTCGGGCCTGTGCCTGATCGCAGACCGGGCGCTGAATCAAGTGCACATGTTCAATCACCTCGAGTACGATACCGAAACCCTCGCCAACGAGTACCGGCGCGACATCAAGGCCGGCCGGGACATTGCCGTGCCGGAGAATTACTTCCCGGAGGACGATCCGCGGCGCCCACCCGTGAATTCGTGGCGCGGCCATGGCCATTTGCTGTTCTCGAATTGGATCAATACGATGTATCAGACCGCGCCCTTCGATATTGCGGAGATCGGCAAGGACGCGTCCCAGCCGGAACCCGCGCTCAAGGCGCGCGGGTCGGCCGCCGCGCGCTAGTGTCCTGATTCTGAAATTTGTTCTATTTGTTGTGCCGTTGCGACATCGAGGGTGCTGAGGCAGAAGCGCCGGATGGTGGCGAGGATATCGTCGG
>JADFMW010000021.1:5459-14853 GCA_022563655.1 Pseudomonadota bacterium | reverse complement strand
GTATCCGTCCGCGACCCATCGCACCCTCCAGCAAAAACGATCAGACTCCAATCACAATACAAACTATTTGTCGATCAGGACACTAGAGCGTTATCCGGTAATTGGGGACAGGCTAATCGGGGCCAGGCTAATCGGGGACGGGCTAATCGCAGGCCGGCTCAGCGGGGAGCGGGCTCCGCGCCGCCGATGATGGCGCGATAGGCGCGTTCGCGGGTGCTCAACGCGACGCGCTCGGGTTGGGCGGCGTACACCTGCTTGCTGGCCTCGACCAACAGGACCCCCGCGAAGGGCAAGCCCCAGCGGCCGCCGAAGCCCTCCCACGCGCCGGCGAAGCGCAGCATCGTGCGCGACGCGCTCGGCGGGACATAGAGCGCCGAGGCCGAGCGTAGCGGCGAGAACAGGCTGTCGCGCAGCAGCCGCGAGAGTTGGGCCGGGCTGAACGGATGGCCGTGGCCGAACGGCGTGCGCTCGAGCCGGGCCCAGATGCCGCGGCGGTTGGGGGCGACGACGAGAAGGCGTCCGCCGCCGGCCAGCACGCGCCAGATCTCGCGCAGCATCGCCCGCGACTGCTCGCTGCACTCGACGGCGTGGACCAGCAGCGCACGGTCGATCGAGCCCTCGGCCAGGGGCAGCTCGGCCTCGTCGGCGAGCGCCACCAAACCCGGCTCGTCGCGCGGCCACGGAAGCACCCCTTGGGCGGCGGGCATGATCGCGATGACGCGCTCGGCCTCGTCGCGGAACGGGCGCAGATAGGGCGTCGCGAATCCCAGCCCGAGCACCGACTGACCGCGCGTGTCGGGCCACAGCGCGCGGATCTGGCGGCGGATCATGCGCTGCGCGACCAAGCCGGGCCGGCTGGCGTAAAACGCGCCGAGGTCTACGACGTCGTGCCACATCGCGGCGGCACTCTAGCACACGGGGCGGCCCGGGCACGATGAGCGCCCGCCGGGCGGTGACGGGGCCGCGGCGCGGTGCTATGCTCCGCCGGAACCAGACCCGCTGGCCGGCGACGGGACGATGAGCAAGCTCGAAATCCATCAAGTACCGCTGCTGCGTGACAACTACGCCTACCTGATCCGGGAGCCGGAGACGGCGGCGACCGGCGTGGTCGATCCGTCGGTGGCCGGGCCTGTGTTCGAGGCGTTGGCCGAGCACGGCTGGACGCTGACCCATATCCTCAATACTCATCATCACTGGGACCACACCGGCGGCAACCTCGAGCTCAAGGCGGCGAGCGGCGCCACCATCGTCGGACCGGCCGCCGACCGCGACCGCATCCCCGGCATCGACGTTGCGGTCGATGACGGCGAGACCTACCGCTTCGGCGCGGCCGAGGCCAAGGTCACGTTCATTCCCGGACACACCCGCGGCCACATCGCTTTTTGGTTCGAGGAGAGCGCGGCGCTGTTCTGCGGCGACACCCTGTTCGCCCTGGGCTGCGGCCGGCTGTTCGAGGGCACGCCGGAGCAGATGTGGTCGAGCCTGTGCAAGCTGCGCGCCCTGCCCGACGAAACGCGGGTCTACTGCGGCCACGAGTACACCCAGGACAACGCCCGATTCGCCCTCGCCGTGGACCCCGAAAACGCCGATCTGATTGCCCGCGCCGCCGCGGTCGACCGCACCCGCGCCGCGGGCCTGCCCACGGTGCCCTCGACCATGGGCGAGGAACGCGCGACCAACCCTTTCCTGCGCGCCGACGAGCCCGCCCTGGGCGCCGCGATGGGCCTCGACGCGGCCGATCCGGTCGCCGTGTTCGCCGAGACCCGGCGCCGCAAGGACGTGTTCTAGCGGCCGCCTTTCCTGCCGCGAGACGACCGTGAAACTGCACTATTCTCCAGCCTCGCCCTACGTCCGCAAGGTGATGGCCGCCGCGGTCGAGACCGGGCTCGATGAGCGCATCGAGCTCATTCCCACCAACGTTCGCGACCCCGACCCCGAGCTGGTCAGGCACAACCCCTTGAGCAAGGTGCCGGCGCTGATCACCGACGGCGGAGAAAATCTGTTCGACAGCCCGGTGATCTGCGAGTACCTCGATAGCCTGCACGACGGGCCGAAGCTGTTTCCGCTCCCGGGCGCGGCGCGCTGGCGGGCGCTGCGCCTGCAAGCCCTCGGCGACGGCGTTCTCGACGCCGCCGTGCTGTGCAGAATGGAAGGGTTCAGGCCCGCGGAGCGGCGCTCCGCCGAATTCGTCGCGCAACAGAAGGGCAAGGTCGCCTCCGCGCTGGACGCTCTGGAGCAAGAGGCGGGGGGCTTCGGCGACGCCGTGACCATCGGCGCCATCACCGTCGGCTGCGCGCTCGGCTACCTCGACTTTCGCTTCTCCGAGGACGACTGGCGCGCCGGCCGCCCCGCGCTCGCCGCCTGGTACGCGGAATTCGCCAAGCGTCCGTCGATGGTGCGCTCGGCGCCGCGCGAGCCCACCGGCTGACGCGAGCCCAGCGGCTGACCCGCTCCGGCGGCGCTGAAACCTAACGCCGGCCGAGCGCCGGCAGGTTCCGTCGGCTCGGGCTCAGCCCATCCCGAGGTCGCGCTCGAGGGCGGCGCACAGAGCGTGGCCGAGCGTGATGTGCATCTCCTGGATGCGCGCGGTGTCCTGCGACGGCACGATCAGGAGCGGGTCGGCGAGACCGGGAAGATCGCCGCCGTCGCGCCCGGCCAGGGCGGCGGCCACGAGGCCGCGCTCGCGGGCCGCCTGAAGCCCGAGTACCACGTTCCGGCTGCGCCCCGACGTGGTGATGCCGATGGCCACGTCGCCCGGCCTGCCGAGGGCCTCGATCTGACGCGCGAACAGGCGGTCGAAGCCGAGGTCGTTGCCGATCGCGGTCAGCGTCGAGGTGTCGGTGGTGAGCGCGATGGCCGCGATCGGCGGGCGGTCGCTCTCGAACCGCACCGTCAGCTCGGTGGCCAGGTGCTGGGCGTCCGCCGCGCTGCCGCCGTTGCCGAAGAACAACAGCTTGTTGCCGTCGCGCAGCGCCTGCGCCGCAACCGACACCAACCGGGCGAACGGCTCGCGCACCGCCGCGGGCGTGGCGCGGGCGACCTGCTGGTGGTCGTCGAACGCGCGCTGCAAGAGCTCGTCTGGCGCCATCGCCGTGTCCCGTTGACCGTATCGTTCCCGGTGGCCAGTCTTATTCCGGGCGCCTATCTTACCCGGCGCGCGGCCGCGCGCGTCCGCGCCCTGTCGGCCCCCGCTTTCATACAGCTTGACGGCGGGGGTTGCAATTTTGTCCGCCGAGCCAGCCCGGGCGCCTACGAACGCCCCGGCGCCAGCTCTTCGAGGCGCGCCGCGAGCGCCGCGAGGCCGCGTCCGACGACCACGGTGAAGCCGGGCCCCGCGAGCGACCGCGCCCTGGCGGCGTCGCGCGCGCCGTAGCCGGTCGGCGCCAGCCAGCCCAGGGGCAGCCCGGCGCGGCGGCCAGCCTCGATATCGCTGGCGCAGTCGCCGGCGATCCAGCTCGCCCCGAGGTCCAGGTTCAAGTCGCTCGCGGCGCGAAGCAGCATGCCCGGCGCCGGTTTTCGGTGCGGGCTCTGGGCGCCGGGATCGGGCGCCGGCGGGTGCGGGCTGGCATAGACCGCGTCGATGCGGCCGCCGGCCTTGGCGATCAGGGCGGCCAGCCGCTCCTCGACGGCGGCGTACTCGCGCCAGCCGAAATGGCCGCGCCCGATGCCCGACTGGTTGGTCACGAATACGACGGGAACATCGAGGGCGTTGGCGCGAACGATCGCGGCCAGCGCGTCGGTGATCGGCCGAACGTCGTCCGGCCGCGAGAGGAACCCCACCTCCTCGATGACGGTGCCGTCGCGGTCGAGGAACAAGGCCGGGCGGGGCGCGCCCGGCGCCGGCGGCGACCGCAGCTCGCGCCACAGGCCGTCATCGTCCACCCGGCTCTGGAACTCGGCCGGGACCGGCTGCCATGCGGCGCGCGTCAGCCGGGTCCTCCCCACGCCGCCCGCAGCCGCTCGCGGTTGAGCGCGAGCCATTGCAACGGGATCACGGCGTTGGCGGCGCGGATGCGGCCGTCGGCCACCGCCGCCATGGCCTCGTCGGCGCTCATCGTCACGACGCGAATGTCCTCGCCGTCCTCGGCGAGCCCGTGGATGCCGCCGGCCGCCGCCGCGTCGACCCGGCCGCAGTAAAGCGTCAACCGCTCCGTGCAGCCGCCGGGGCTGGGCAGCACCTCGCCGATGCGCACCAGCTCGCCCACGGCGCAGCCGGCCTCCTCCATCGCCTCGCGGTGGACGACCGCCTCCGCCGTCTCGCCCGCCTCGATGATGCCGGCGACGGTTTCGAGCAGCCACGGGCCGCCCGGCGCATCCACCGCCGGGGCGCGGAACTGCTCGACCAGCACCACGCGGTCGAGCCTGGCGTCGTAGAGCAGGACGGCGGCGGCGTGGCCGCGCTCGAACACCTCGCGTTCGACGACCTCGCTCCAGCCGCCGGCGAACAGGCGAAAGCGCACCCGGTGGCGCTCGAGGCGGAAGTGTCCATCGTAGCAGACCGTCTTGTCGACGATCTGGTAGGCGTCGTCCCCGGCGTCGTTCCCGGCGTCGTTGCGCGAGGCCCGGGGTGGCGGCCCGCCTTGCGTCATGAGCCGGCGATCCCGGCCACCGCCGACCGATGGCAGTCGTAAACGTCGCGCCCGAAACAGACGAAGACCACGCTTTCAGGGAGTTCGTGGTCGCGCAAGAAGGCCACGGTCTCGGCGACCGCGATGCGCGCCGCGCGCGCCACCGGGAAGCCGTAGGCGCCGGTGCTGATCGACGGGAACGCGATGGTGCGAAGCCGATGTTGCCCGGCCAGCGCCAAGCCGTTGCGGTAACACCCCGCGAGCAGGTTGTCCTCGTCGTTGCCGCCGCCGCGCCAGACCGGGCCGACGGTGTGGATCACGTGCTTCGCCGGCAGGTCGTGGCCGCCGGTGATCTTGGCCTCGCCGGTGTCGCAGCCGCCGAGGGCGCGGCACTCCTCCTTGAGCTTGGGGCCGGCGGCGCGGTGGATCGCGCCGTCGACGCCGCCGCCGCCGAGCAGCGTCGTGTTCGCGGCGTTGACGATGGCATCCACCTCTTGCTTGGTGATGTCGCCCTCGACGACCTCGATGCGGTCCAGCATGATCGCGTGTCCGTTTCAGGCGCGGGCGTGTCCGCGGCTATTGTCGGCCATCCCCCTCTCCTGTCAATCGTCTGCCGCCTCGCGCCCGCGAAAGCGCCGAGCGGGCCTTCCCTCGCGCGTCCGTTGGGCTTCCTTGGTAGCGTCTCTGTTTAACCAAGGTCCGCATATAGCTGAGGCCGCGAAATCCGCTTACCGATCACAGTTCCAGGTTCCGGATACGCAATCAGCGTTGTTTCGAGCCCAATCAAACGCTTCTCTGATTCGATCGTGCTGATTGCAGGGCAAAGATAGGCCCGTAGGCACTGGCAATATCGAGCCCCCGTTATCGAGCCAGTGTATGATGGGTTCATGTCCAAGGATTTGAACCCTAAGAAGGCTCTGATCTTTCGGATCACACACCGAGACAATGTACCGTGGATCCTGGATAATGGCTTGCATTGTCGAAGTTCGCAGAATCTCGATCCAAATTTCGTGAGCATAGGCAATCCTGAGTTGATCGACAAACGGCAGCACAGGGTCGTCGATATTCCCCCTGGAGGAACGCTAGACGATTACATCCCTTTTTATTTCACGCCATTCTCGCCGATGATGTACAATATCAAGACCGGATGGGGAGGTATCACCCAACGACCTAATCGGGAGATCGTGATCCTGGTCTCATCCCTCAACAAATTGGTGGACGAGGGCGGGGTGTTTGTCTTCAGTGACCGGCACGCTTATCTTCAGGTGGCGCAGTTCTCCGCCAGTTTGGCAGACTTGGACCGGATCGATTGGTCTAACCTGCAGGCGCGAGATTTCAGACGCGGTTCGGACGATGTGGGCAAGATCGAACGCTACCAAGCCGAGGCGCTGGTTCACCGACACATGCCTGTTCATTGGTTGCGAGGGATCGCCTGCTACAACGACGCGATCAAGGAAAAATTTGACGGACTTCTCGAGGAGCGCGACATGCGGGTGAAGATTGTCGCTAAACCGAGCTGGTACTTCTGATGATTTCGTACGCGAAGGGAAACCTGTTGGCCGCCGACGTAGAGGCGGTGGTTAACAGCGTGAATACGGTGGGCGTGATGGGCAAGGGCATCGCGCTCATGTTTAAGGAAGCGTTTCCAAAAAATTTCGAGGAGTACAAAGCCGCCTGCAACGGTGGCGAGGTAGAAGTCGGTCGCGTGTTCGTCACCGAAACGGGAAAGCTGATGGGGCCGAAATGGATCATCAACTTCCCCACCAAGAAACATTGGCGGCAACCGACGAAGATGGAATGGATCACCGAAGGGCTCAAGGATCTTAGAAGGGTGGTCGTGGAGAACGACATTCACTCTCTCGCCGTGCCTCCGCTTGGTTGTGGCAACGGAGGCCTCGATTGGCGCAATGTTCGCCCGGCGATAGAGGATGCTCTCGGTTCCCTGTCGGGGGTGAAGGTGATCGTCTACGAGCCCACTCCCAAATATCAGAACGTGGCGAAACGCAGCGGTGTCGAGAAACTTACCCCTGCAAGAGCGCTGGTCGCCGAGCTAGTTCGCAGATACTGGGTATTGGGAATCGAATGTTCGCTGCTCGAGATTCAGAAGCTCGCGTGGTTCCTGGAACGGAGCGTCAACAGATTAGGGCTCGACAATCCACTGGATCTGCGCTTTGAAGCCGACAAGTACGGTCCCTACGCCGATCGTTTGAGGCATCTGCTCAACGCGCTTGATGGGAGTTATCTGCACTGCGATACGCGAATTGCTGATGCCAGTCCGCTTGATGCGATCTGGTTCGATGATTCACGAAGGGAGCGAGTCGATCTTTATCTCAAGAGCCAAGAAGCGCGCGATTATCGAGAGGCTCTGGAGGAGACCTCGGCACTGATAGACGGATTTGAGTCACCGCTGGGCATGGAGCTGTTGGCGAGTGTCGACTGGCTGATCTTTGAACAAGGCGTCGATCCCACAGTTGACGATGTGAAAGAAGGCCTTCGCAATTGGCCTGGTGGGAAAAAGGCGGCAGATCGAAAGGCCAAGATGTTTGACTCCCGTATGATCGAACTGGCGCTGAATAGGGTGGCACAGCTTCAGACCGCCTGACAGGCGCGGCACTCCTCCTTGAGCTTGGGGCCGGCGGCGCGGTGAATCGCGCCGTCGCCGCCGCCGCCGCCCAACAGCGTCGTGTTCGCGGCGTTGACGATGGCGTCGACCCGTTGCGCGGTGATGTCGCCCTCGACGACCTCGATGCGGTCAAGCATGATCGCGTGTCCGTTTCAGGCGCGGGCGTGTCCGCGGCTATTGTCGGCCATCCCCCTCTCCTGTCAATCGTCTCGCGCCCAAGAACGCCGCGGGGCTAGCGCGCGCGGCGGCGTCGAATGGGCTTTTCCTCGCGCCGGCATTCGGGCATTGTCGCGGCGCTCTCGCCCGCCGGCGCCGGGCCTTGGCCGCGGCGCGCGGGCGCGATGGGATAACAGTGCTACAGAGACGAGACGAGACGAGACGACACGAGGAGCTTCGTCGCATGCGCGATTTCCAGCAACCGGGCCGCTCGCCCGTATACGCCCTGAACGGCATGGCCGCCACCTCGCACCCGGCGGCGACGCTGTGCGCCATCGACATGCTGCGCAGCGGCGGCAACGCGATCGACGCGGCGGTCGCCGCGGGCGCGGTGCTGTCCGTCGTCGAACCGCAATCCACGGGCATCGGCGGCGACTGTTTCGTCCTCTACGCGCCGGGCGGCGGCGGCGAGGTGATCGGATATAACGGCTCGGGGCGGGCGCCGGCGGCGACGAACGTCGAGTGGTTCCTCGATCGCGGCCTCGACGCCGTTCCCGCGGACGGCCCGCACGCCGTAACCGTTCCCGGCGCGGTCGACGCCTGGGCGCGGCTCGTCGCCGACCACGGCCGCAAGGGCCTCGACGACGTGTTGCAGCCGGCGATCGCGTATGCCGAGAACGGCTACGTCGTGCACCCCTGCGTCGCTGAGGCCTGGGCCGGCGCCGCCGAGAAGCTCGGCCGCGATGAGACCGCGGCGCGCATCTTCCTGCCCGACGGGCGCGCCCCGCGGGCCGGCGAGCTGCACCGTCAGCCCGAGCTCGGCGAAACCCTGCGCACCATTGCCCGCGAGGGCCGCGACGGCTTCTATGGCGGCCGCGTGGCCGAGGATATCGTCGCCCATCTCGGCTCGCTCGGCGGGCCGCATACGCTCGACGACTTCGCCGCCGCGAAGGGCGAGTACGTGACGCCGATCAGCACCAACTACCGCGGCTACGACATCTACGAATGTCCGCCGAACGGCCAGGGCATCGTCGCCCTGATCATGCTCAACGTGCTCGCCGGCTACGAGCTCTCCGGAATGGATCCCTTGGGGGTCGAACGGCTCCACCTCGAGATCGAGGCGGGGCGGCTCGCCATGTGCGACCGCGATGCGCTGGTCGCCGACCCGGCCCACGCCGAGGTGCCGGTCGAGGAGTTGCTGTCCGCGGCGCACGCCGCCGAGCTCAAGGCGCGCATCCGCCCCGACCGAACGATGACGGACTTGCCGCCGCCCGCCTTCCCGGCCCATTCCGACACCATCTACCTGTGCGTGGTCGACCGCGACCGCAACGCCGTGAGCTTCATCAACTCGCTGTTCCACCCGTTCGGCGGCGGGCTCGTGAGTCCGAACACCGGCGTGGTGCTGCAAAACCGCGGCGCGGGCTTCCTCGTGCGGCCGGGCCACCCCAACTGCATCGCGCCGGGCAAGCAGCCGCTGCACACGATCATGCCCGGCATGGCGCTCTCGGGCGGCCGGGTGGCCATGCCGTTCGGCGTGATGGGCGCGCAGTACCAGCCGTTCGGCCACGTCCACTTCCTGACCAACGTGATCGACTACGGCATGGACTTTCAGGCGGCGCTCGATCTCGCCCGGGTGTTCCGCTACGGCGTAATCTGCGAGATCGAGAGCGGCGTCGGCGACGACGTTGCCAGCGGCCTCGCCGCGCTCGGCCACCGGGTCGAGCGCGCCGCCGGGGCGCTGGGCGGCGGGCAAGCGATCGGCATCGACTGGCAGAGGGGTGTGCTCGTCGGCGGCTCCGACCCGCGCAAGGACGGCTGCGCGCTGGGCTATTGAAGCTTGAAGCCGGCGCCCGTGGCGGCGGTATGATGAGCGGCAAGGCGAGCGGGCCTGCGTGAGCGGCGAACTCTCATACCTGCCGGGGGTGCCGCGAGTCCGCGCGCCGGGCGTTCTCGGCGCATCGGTCTAGCCCGCATTTCTCACCAGGATGCGGCCGTCATCGCGCCGGGCGGGATCGATCCGCCAGGAGAGAGCCGAAAAGCGTAGCCG
>JADFMW010000021.1:0-5412 GCA_022563655.1 Pseudomonadota bacterium | reverse complement strand
ATGTGCCGCATCGCGCTGCGCACGTTTCCTGGCCTGTCGGCGTCTCTGCCCCGTGACGACCGCATCCTGGTGAGAAATGCGGGCTAGACTCCAGGCTGCGGGCAATGGCGAACGTCGTCTTCTTACTCAAAGGGCTGATCGTCGGCTTCTTGATCGCCGCGCCCGTGGGGCCGATCGGGGTGCTGTGCGTGCGCCGAACGCTCGTGCACGGCCGATCGGTGGGCTTGCTCTCCGGCCTCGGGGCGGCGATGGCGGACGCGCTCTACGGGTGCGTCGCCGCCTTCGGTCTCACCGTCGTCTCGGATGTGCTGATCGGCCATGGCGCCTGGCTGCGGCTGATCGGCGGTGCCGTGCTGTGCCTTCTCGGGCTCAGGACCTTTCTCGCCGCGCCCGCCCGCGAGGCCGGGCAGCCGCAAGTCAACTCGCTGTTCGGCGCCTACGCCTCGACGTTGTTCCTGACGCTGACAAACCCCACGACGATCCTCTCCTTCGCGGCGGTCTTCTCCACCCTGGGGCTCGTCGGCACACGCGCCGGCTACCTCGCCGCGAGCGTGCTGGTGCTCGGCGTTTTCCTCGGTTCGGCGTTGTGGTGGTTGGGATTGAGCGGCGGGGTCGGCGCCTACCGCGACCGCATCGGGCCGGGCGCCCTGCGCTGGGTCAACCGAGGGTCCGGGGCGCTGATCGCGGCATTCGGGGTTGGCGCCCTGATCTCCGGGGCGTTTCGGCTGTCATAGCACCGCCGGCGCGGCGGCCGCCGAGGGCAAAAGCCGGGGGCAAGAGATGCGCGGCGCCTGCTATACGACGATGTCGACCGGCGCGACGACGCCGAGGTAGACGGTGCCGCGCTCGGCCGCAGCGCGGTAGACGAGCCGCGCGGCCTGGGACTCTTGCTCGTCCAGCTCGGGCTCGGGAGCGAGCTGCTGGGCGAGGTTCTGAACCACGAACGGGGGCCACGACGGGGCGAGCGCGCCGCCCTCGCGGCCTTGGGCGCGGGCCGGCACCTCGCGCGGGGCGGGCACGCTGAACGGGCGCGCGACATCGTCGTGCTCCCACGCGGGCGAGGCCGCCCGGCCATCGCCCGGCTTGGCGCCGATCGCCCGCAGCCGCGCGACCGACGTGGCGGCAACCGGCTGAAGGCGCCGGCCAAGCGCCGGTACGAGAGCGGTGCCCTGCAAGCCCCCCGTAGGCTGGTTCATGATTTCAGCCACCATTACCGAGTATCCCTGATACACTTAACGAATAGTAAATTACTACAATATTATCTATTGTCAAGAAATTTTTCTCGCTAGACCTTATGATATCCGAGCAATGTTTGGAATATGGTTAACAAGTCTTGTGTTTGTATTAACCTTAATTTAGTTCTAATCTAAAATCGGCATGCTCTATTTTGATTCACCGTTCGGCCGGCTGTCCATGCCTGCTTGATCTTTGCTTCTACGGCTCCCGCGGGGGGTTGAGCCGGGCGCGATTTAAGCTTTCTTAACGGACGAGCGGTTACCATCGTTGCGCGGGCGACTCGCGATGCGCGATTGCCATGTAGGCAAGGAGTGTTCCTTCGCAGGCCAGGTATGATGTCGCAGGCCATAATGATATCGCCGCTCACGGGCGCTGAGTGTGCCGAGCTCGACCGGCTGCGGACGGCCTTGAAGGCCTCCGGAGACGTTATCTACGAGTGGGACCTCACCACCGGCGTGATCAACTGGTCGGCGAACGCCAAACACGCGTTTGGCCTCGCCGGCACGACCCGGATCTCGACCCACGCCGAGTTCTTAACGCGCATCAACAGCGAGGATCTGCCGGGGCTCAACCAAACCCACCGCGACCACCTCAAGAACGGCGGTTCATTCCAGGTGGAGTACCGGGTGCGCGGCGACGACGGCCAGTTCCGCTGGGTCAGAGATAACGGCGTGGCGAGCTTCACGGCCGCCGGCGGCGACGCGCGCGTGGTCGGCGCCATTCGCGTGATCACCTCGCACAAGCAGAGAGAGGCCCGGCTCGAGTGGCTGTCGAGCTATGACGACCTGACCGGGCATTATAACCGCACCCGCCTGCGCGATGCGCTCAACCACGCGCTCGCCTACTCCGGCAGGTACGAGGCGCCGGGCGCCTACCTGGTAATCGCCATAGACGATCTGGCGATGATCAGCGACGCCTATGGTCACGAGATGGCCGACACCGCGGTGATCGCCGTCGGCCAAGCGCTTGACCAATGCCTGCGGGAAAGCGACATCATCGGTCGCGTCGCGCCCGAGAGGTTCGGCGTGATCATCTGCGGCTGTCCCGAGCGCGACGTTCAGATCACCGGCGAGAAGATTCTCGCCGCCGTGCAGCGCGCCACGCTGCGGACCCCCGGCGGGCCGATCCACCTCACCGCCTCGATCGGCGGCGCCACCTTCCCCGGCACGGTCCGCACCGCCCACGACGCCATGGCCAAGGCCGACGTCGCCCTCGAGCACGCCCGGAGCACCGGCCACAGCCGCTTCGTCACCTATAACCTCACCGAGCAGCAGCGCTGCGCCCGCCGACGCAGCCTTGGCGTTGCCAAGCAGATCCAGACCGCCTTGCAGAGCGACCGGATGGAGCTTGCGTTCCAGCCCGTCGTCTGCGGCGAATCGCGCGAGGTGAGTTTCTACGAATGCCTATTGCGCATGCGCGATCCCAGTGGTCAGTACACGGCCGCCGGCAGCTTCCTGCGCGTCGCCGAGGAGACCGGGCAGGTGCGCCTGATCGACCGCCGCGCGCTCGAGTTGGCGGTCGATGAGCTGTCCCTGAACCCCGACGTGACGCTGGCGATCAACATCTCGGGCCTGACGACGACCGACCCGGCCTGGCTGCGCAGCCTGATGGCCCTGGTCAAGGGCCGGCCGGACATCGCCCGGCACCTGATGATCGAGATTACCGAGACCGCCGCGCTCCACGACATCAAGGAAACGATGCGGTTCGTGGCCGCCGTGCGCACCACGGGCTGTCGCGTCGCACTCGACGACTTCGGCGCCGGCTACACCTCTTTCCGCCACCTCAAGGCGCTGGCCGTCGATATCGTCAAGATCGACGGCTCGTTCGTTACCAACCTCGCCAACCAGCGCGAGGACCTGTTGTTCGTGAAGACCCTGCACGGCCTCGCCCGGGGCTTCGGCCTGAAGACCGTCGCCGAGTGCGTCGAGTCCGAGGAGGTGGCCGGGCTGCTCGCCCGCGAGGGGGTCGACTACCTGCAAGGCTACCACTTTGGAAAGCCGAGCTTCGACCGCCCATGGCTGCGCTCCGCGGTGCCGGCGCGCTCGCATTCCGGCGCCGCGGCGCCGCAGTTGCGGGTCGCCCGCTAGGGCCGCCAGAACGGCTTGGAAGCCTCGCGCGCGACATCGGCGCGGCTCAGCCCCATGTCTTTCAGCCGGTGATCGTCGAGCGCCGCGAAGTGGCTCCGCTGGCTCGCCCGCTGCTGCCATTGCAAGAGGATTTCGAAGACCCCGATCGCACCGGCCCGCAGGCCGCGCAGGGCGTCCCACGCAGGCGCGCCGGCGACGAGGACGTGCGCGCGCGTCAGCGCGCGATGGACGTTGGGAAATTGCGACCCTCCAGGGGCGCGGACCGTGTGCTCGATAGTGGTCGTCATCTTAGCTTCTCCCGTTGCCTTGAGCCGGGCATTCGTTGCGCCCCGCGTCGAACCTTCGTTGCGACGTTGGATAGGCCGTTTTCGTGCACTCGACAAACGATCATTTCTCATCGCATGGATTAGAAAAACTCATGTGAGAAGGAGCCGCTTGCGGCCGCTTGCAACGAGCTGGGCGCGCGCGCCGCCGATCCACCCCGGAGACCTACAGCCCAAGCGCCGCGAACTCTATCCGAACCTTGCGCTCAAACCGACTTCCGCGCGCGCTGCGCGAACGATCCACATTTGTGCTTGCCGGCCCGCCGCCAAGGGCGCTAGGTTTCATAAGATCAGCTTATCCAGACGCCATGGCCCGCCGGCTTCCGCCCCTTAACGCCTTGCGCGCCTTCGAGGCCGCCGCGCGGCACCTGAGCTTCACCCGTGCGGCCGAGGAGCTGAACGTTACCCAGGCCGCCATCAGTCATCAGGTGAAGGGGCTCGAGGAGCGCCTCGGCGTGGTCCTTTTCCGGCGCCTCAACCGGTCTCTTTTGCTGACCGACGCCGGCCAGTCCTACCTGCCGGAGGTGCGCGACGCCTTCGACCGCATCGCCGAGGCGACGTGGCGCATCACCGCCCACGACAGCGCCGGGGTGCTGACCGTGAGCGTGCTGCCGTCGTTCGCCGCGAAGTGGCTGGTGCAACGCCTGGGAAGATTTCGCGAGGCCCATCCCGACATCGACGTCCACGTCGCGCCGTCCGACGATCTCGTCGACTTCGCTCGCGAGAACGTCGACCTGGCCATCCGTTACGGGCAGGGCGAATGGCCCGGGCTGCGCGCCGACCGCCTGATGACCGAGGAGCTGTTTCCGGTGTGCAGCCCGAACCTATTGCAGGGGCCGCACCCGCTAAGCGCGCCCGCCGACCTGCGTCACCATACGTTGCTCCACGACGACCTGCGCATAGATTGGCGCATGTGGCTCATGGCCGCGGGCGTCGACGGCGTCGACTCGCGGCGCGGGCCGGGCTTTACCGATTCGAGCATGGTCATTCAGGCGGCCGTCGAGGGCCAGGGGGTGGCTTTGGGGCGCAGCGCGCTCGCCGCCGCCGACCTCGCCGCCGGGCGCCTCGTCAAGCTCTTCGACATCAGCCTGCCTGCCGCGGTCGCGTATTACGTCGTGTGTCCCGAGGCGACGGCGGGGCGTCCCAAGATCGTGGCCTTCCGCGAATGGGTGATCGCCGAGGCAGTCGGCGGCCCCGCGCGCGGCAACCCTGCGGGCGGCGGCGACTAAGGGCGTCGGCGCGCCCAAGAGGATTTGCGAAAAAAGAAAGCGGCGGCCCGGGCGGGCCGCCGCTGAGAGGAGAAAACTGTTTCGCGATACTACTTGAGGCCCACGACGATCCTGGGGATGTCGGACCGGTTAATGCCGATATCGGCGAGAAGGCGGTCGTCCATCCTGCTGAGGCTGGCGATCGCGGCGTTCCTGGCCCGCCACCGGCGGATCGACTCGATGATGCTGAACATAGTCCGATCTCCCTAATCAAAAAGTTGTCGTCCACAGCAGAAATAGGCATCGGGGAGGCGCGCGACAATCGCGTAAATCGCGGGACAGGCATGCGTTTTTGGCAAAGCTTCCCGTCACCTGCAGGGCGCTCGAGCGACCGCGCTCGCTGCCGATCCCTTGGCCCGGGCGAGGGCGCCGGCGCCGGCGACGATCCGGCGGACGAGCATCGCGAGCGACACGCTCGCCCGCGCGAGCAGCGTGGTCAGTGACACAGCCTCGACGCGATCCGTGACGCCGATCGTGTTGCAGAGCGACTCCATGCGC
>JADFMW010000020.1 GCA_022563655.1 Pseudomonadota bacterium | reverse complement strand
GACGATCACTTCGTCTCCTGCCATTTCGCCGAAACCCTGGAGTTGAAGGGGGGCGTCAACTCAGCACTCGGGAGATCGTCCGGCCGCCCCCGATAACCGACGCACGAAATTGCAAGGTACCGCGGACCCGTGGTAGCCGTCTTCCTATCCGCTTCTCGGCAAGAACAATGCGGATGCCATGAACATACTCTTCATAACGGCGGATCAGTGGCGGGGCGAATGCCTGTCCGCGCTGGGCCACCCCCATGTCAAGACCCCGAACCTGGACGCTCTCGCCGCCCACGGCGTTGTTTTCCGGCGCCATTATGCACAGGCGGCGCCGTGCGGCCCCTCGCGGGCTTGCCTCTACACCGGAATGTACCTGCAGAACCACCGCTCGGTCCTCAACGGGACGCCGCTGGATGCCCGTCACACCAACGTGGCATTGGAGGCCCGGAAGGCGGGCTACAAACCGGCGCTATTCGGCTATACCGACATCAGTCCCGACCCCCGCCAATACGCGCCCGGAGACTACGTGCTTGAAAGTTATGAGGGCGTGTTGCCGGGCATGGTTCCGGTCACTCATTTAACCAGCGGTTGGAAACCGTGGCTCGCGGACCTGAAAGCGAAGGGTTACGAGATACCGGCGGATCCCTTGGCCATGTTTGCCGCCCAGACGCCATATCCCGGAGCGGAAAATCGGGGCAAAACCTTCGCCCCCGCCAGTTTCAAGGCAGAGGACAGCAGCACGGCATTCCTCGTCGGCGAGGCTATCCGATACCTTTCGGTGCGGCACGACAGCCCTTGGTTCGTCCACATGTCCTTCCTTGCGCCCCACCCCCCCTACATCGCGGCGGAGCCTTTTCACGATCTGTACGACCCTGAAGACATGGCGCTTCCGGTGCGCCAGGAGACGCCGGAGATAGAGGCGGCCCAACACCCTTGGTTGGGGCATTACCTATTCAACCAGCGGGGGACCGGGTACACCTTTGGCGCCGACTCCCGCGACAATCTTTCCCTTTCGGAGCGCGATCTGCGTCAAATCCGGGCCACTTATTACGGCATGATAACCGAGGTCGATGCCCAAATCGGCCGGCTGATGGATTACCTCAAGGAGGTCGGAGCCTACGACGACACCCTCGTCATCGTTACGTCGGACCACGGCGATCACTTGGGCGATCACTGGATGTTCGCCAAATACAGCTACTTCGATCAGGCGTTCCACATCCCCCTTATCGTCCGCGATCCGACGCCCGGGGCACGCCATGCACGCGGCTCCATCGTCGACGCCTTCACCGAGAGTATCGACATCATGCCGACCATTCTCGAGAGCATCGGCATGGATATTCCAACGCAGTGCGACGGCCATTCCCTGCTGCCGTTCTGCCGTGGCGAACGGCCGGAAGGGTGGCGGCGGGAATACCATGCTGAGTTCGATCTAAGGAGTGGCGACAAAATTAAAGAGAATCCTCCCTTGGGATTGAAGATGAAACAATGCACGGCCAACATCATCCGCGGCGACCGTTACAAATACGTTCATTTCACCGCCCTGCCGCCCCTGTTCTTCGACCTTGAAGAGGATCCTGACGAGTTCCATGACCTTGCCGCCGACCCCGCCTATCAGGGGCGTGCCCTCGAGTACGCTGGAAAGATGTTGAGTTGGCGCATGGAACACGACGACCCGGCTCTCACCGACTTGCATCTGACCCGCGAGGGAATCGTACGGAACCTGCGGTCCAGATAACGCCATCGGCGCAAGCGCTTGCGAAGCTCTTCAACAAGACTCCGAAGCGCAGCCCCTATCCGGCCGAAAGCGCGAGGATCTTGCTGATCTGGCACAGCGCGCGACCGGTCTCCGCCGCCCAGTCGTTGAACGCCCGTTGCGTGGCCGCGCGCTCGTCCTTGGCGCTCGGCCTGCGCTCAACCACCCCGGCGCCGATCAGGGCGCGCACCACGTCGTCGGTGAGCAGGAAGGTATCCTTGCCCGCCATGCGCAGGAACGAGGGCGCCGAGTTGCCGCCCATCTGGCTGAAGCGGCGGCCGAGGTCGCGCCACAGCCCCATGATGTCGGCGGTCGGCCACTCCGCGAGATAGGCGCCGAACCCGTCGTGGCTCTCGGAAACCTCGATCATCGCCGCGGCGTTGTTGCGCACCGCCTTGATCTTGCCCCAGTGGCGGATGATACGCCTCTCGGACACCAAGCGCTCGAGGTCTTCGTCGCTCATCGCCCGCACGCGCCGCGGCTCGAAGCCGAAGAACACGTCCTCGAACGCCGGCCACCGGGCATCGACGAGCGCGTGCCTGAGACCGGCGCGGAAGGCGCGCCGGCTCATCAGCGAGAGGCAGCGGTCGTCGGAGAGGGCGGCGATCTCGGCTCCGCTCTTGGGCCGCGGCAGCTCGGCCTCGAGCGCCTCGGCGCCGCCGGCACGCCGCTGCGCGCGCTTGAGGATGGGGGCGAATCGGGTCACGGCGGCCGGATCGTATCTACACCGCCCCCCGCCGGCAAGCGCCTGGAAGCGCCGGCAAGCGCCCGCATGCCGCTCGCGGCCGCGGGAACTAGGCCAGCTCGTTGAGCTTGGCGGCCATGATGAAGTCGTTTTCGTGCAGGCCCTTGATCTTGTGCGTGTAGAAAACCACCGTGCAATAGCCCCAGCCGAAGCAGATGTCGGGATGGTGCCCCTCCTGCTCGGCTAAAGCGCCGATCTTATTAACGAAATCAAGCGTTTGAACGAAGTTCTTGAACTCAAACTTACGCTCAATCCGGGTTGCCGACTCGTCGAGGCCCCAGCCCGGAGCCTCGGCCAGGTAGCGTTTTGCCTCGTCCGGCACGAGCGGCGGGATGCCGCCCCGGCAAGGCGTGCACGTCTTCGCTGTCAGACCCATCATCGCGCGTTCCTCTTACATCGACTCTCTTGCATCGACCGGCGGCGCGGCGCGGCCGCGCCAGACCGGACATATAGCGCGCTCGGCCCGCCGCGCCCAGGGGGGCCCGGCGCCTCGCGTGGGCCGCCTTCATCACGATTTACCGCCCGACCGGGTCGTGCGGCAACCACAGCGCCGACACTCGACGGTCTCGACCGTCCCACCCGGGCCGAAGCCGAAGGTGATGTCGACCACGTCGTAGCTGTGCCACCCCAGCCAGCAGAGCAAACGGAAAAGAAATTCCGTCATGGTTCGCGCCTATCCGCCGCCCCCGAAGGTGGTGCATTGCCCCGGCCGTCACACGCACGCCTGTGAGTCTGCATCGCTAACCCCCGCAGCGCCGACAGGGAGACCCGGCCATTATTTCCCTCCCCCGCCGCGATGAACAGGAAAAAACGACCACCCCCACGGCGGCGAGCACCCAACGCCGCGGGCGACGAGGCTCGGGCGCTCCCTTGGGCAAGGGCCGGCGGCTCGCTCACCAGCCGTTGCAGCGCGGCCAGGAAGCGACCACCTCGGCGCCGCTGTCAACGACGTTGTATGCCTCGTAAGCCGCGGCCGTCATGCAGGCATGGTTGGGCAGCACCCGCACCTTGGCGCCGATCGGCAAAGCGTCGAAGTCGATCGGGCGGTCGGCGGCGACGATGCCATGTTCCTGGTAAGCGGTCCGCACGCGCAGACCCGGGTAGGGCCGGCCGGAGGCGGCGTCGCACACCAGACCGAAGCCGCGGTCCTCGGGCAACGCCGCGGTCGAGCGGTCCTTCGAGAGCGCCAACCCCCCGGCGTCGACGAGCAGCGTGTTGTCGTCGCGGCGATGGCCGATGACCGTGGCGAGCACGCTGAGCGCGATGTCGTCGAGCCCGCACACCCCGATCCCCGCCTGAAAGAGGTCGTAGAACATGTAGACTCCCGGCCTCGCCTCGGTCGCGCCGCCAAGGTCCCGGGCGAACACCGCCGTCGGCGTCGAGCCGACGCTGACCATGGGGCACGGCAGGCCGGCCGCGAGCAGCCGTTCCGCCGCCATGACCGCGCCGGCGCGCTCGTCCTCCGCGACCGCCGCCATCGCCTCGTCGCTGCGGCACTCGTAGGAGTGGCCGGCATGGGCCAGCACGCCGGCCAGCGTGACCGTCGAGGCGCCGTCGAGGATACGGGCGATCTCCAGAAGCTCGGGGCCGTCCGGGACCACGCCGCCGCGCTTGTCCCCGACGTCGACCTCGATGAGCACGGTGTGGGCGGCGCCGTGAGCCGCGATCGCCTGGGCCGCGTAGGCGTTGTCGGTGATGATCTTGAGATCGGCGCCCTGGTCGCCGAGGGCCGCCGCGCGATCGAGCTTTGCGGGGGCCATGCCGACGGCATAGAGGATGTCGGTGATGCCGTGGTCGAGAAAATAGGCCGCCTCGCACAGGGTGGAGACGGTGATGCCGCCGAAGTTGCCCTCGAGCGCAAGGCGCGCGACCTCGGCCGACTTGGCGGTCTTGAGGTGGGGCCGCAGGCTCACCCCGAGGCGGCGCATGCGCGCGGTCATCGCCCTGGTGTTGGCGGCGAGCACGCGGCGGTCGAGGACGAGCGCGGGGGTCGGGAGGTCGTCGAGGTCCATGCCGAACTCCGTAGCTGGGGTTGGCGGGCAATCGAGCAGGTTTATTAGCAGATCGCCCCCGGACAACGCCATCGCGCGCCGGGTCTCTTGGATCCGGTGAATGCCGACGCAAGGAAATGATGGCCCGCGGCGGCGGTCCGCGAACGCGGTGGCTCGGTCAGCCGCCGGGGCTGGCGGCGCGGCCGTAGGTGTCGTCGAGCCGGACGATGTCGTCCTCGCCCAGGTAGTCGCCCGATTGCACCTCGATCAGGTTGAGCGGCTCGGACGCCGGATTCTCGAGGCGGTGGACGGCGCCCTGGGGAATGTAGATCGACTCGTTCTCGGCCAGCAGCACGGTGCGGTCGCCGCAGGTGGCCTTCGCCGTGCCGCTGACCACCACCCAGTGCTCGGAGCGGTGACGGTGTTTCTGCAGCGACAGCTTGGCGCCGGGATTGACGGTGATGCGCTTGACCTGGAAGCGATCGCCGGCGTCGATGGTCTGATAGCAGCCCCAGGGACGGTGCACGAGCGGATGGGTTCTGTATTCCGGGCGGCCTTCCGCCTTCAGGGCCTCGGCCAGCGACTTCACCTCCTGGGCGCGCTCGCGCGACACCGCGAGCACGGCGTCGCGGGTCGCCACTATCACGATGTCCTCGAGCCCGACGACGGCGAGCAGCGGCCCTTCGCTGCGTAGATAGGCGTTGCGCACGCCGCGCGTCCGAACGTCGCCGATCAAGACGTTGCCATGGTCGTCGCGCGCCGCCAGGTCCCACAACGCCGGCCACGCGCCGACGTCGCTCCAGCCGACATCGATCGGCAGCACGGCGGCGGCCCGGGTGTGTTCCATGACCGCATAATCGATGGACTCGGCCAAGACGGCGGCGAACGCCTGGTCGTTCAGACGGAAGAAATCCCGATCCCCACTGCCGCCCGTCACCGCGTCGCGGCACGCCGCGGCCATGTCCGGGCGAAAGCGCTGCAACTCTTCGAGATAGCGCGCGGCGGTGAACAGGAACATGCCGCTGTTCCACCACCAGCCGCCGTCGTTCAGGCAGCGCTTCGCGACCTCGAGATCAGGCTTCTCGAGGAAGCGGTCGACGCGGCGGCAGCCATCGGCGCCGTTCAGCAAGGCGCCTTGCTTGATATAGCCATAGCCGGTTTCCGGGGCCGCCGGAGCGATGCCAAAGGTCACCAAGGCGCCCGCCCGGGCCGCTTCCGCCGCGCGGTCGACGGCGGCGCGGAAGCCGGCGGCATCGGTAATGACGTGATCCGAGGGCAGCACCAGAAGGAGCGCATCGCGGTCTTCGGCGCCGAGTATCGTCGCCGCGACCGCCGCCGCCGGAGCCGTGTTGCGGCCCTCGGGCTCGACCACCACGGCGCGCCCGGCGCCGCCGACGCCGCGCAGCTGCTCCGCAACCATGAAGCGATGCTCGTCATTGCAGATGACGAGCGGTGCTTCGAAACGCTCCCCGTCGGCGACGCGAATCACGGTTTCCTGCAGCAACGTGAGATCGGAGGTGAGCGGCAGCAACTGTTTCGGATGGAGCGCCCGCGACAGCGGCCACAGCCGCGTTCCCACACCCCCGGACAGAATGACGGGATGTATGGCGCCGCGAACATCGCCCAGATCGGTCATGCGTTGCCCTTTCGCCGTTCGCAAAACGCCCGCCGGTAAGGCTGAACCGGCCGTTTCCCCGGCGCGCCCTGAGCACGCTCGGGGCCAGGAACGGTCGAATTCTCATCTACGTCTCGTAAATTAATTATTAACCTAAACCTCGTACCACTTCGATCCACAGACACAAGTCTATGGCGGTGTTAATGTTTTATTTACGACATGGTAACCATGTTTAAACATTCCCCGCATCGAAAGCCGTTGCCGGTCAACGCCGTGAATGCCTGGAGCAACAGGTATTCGAAAGCAATCGCGGCGCCGCATACCGGAGACGAATCGAGAAGAGATGAGTCGCAATGGAGTCTTTGGCTCGCACAAAAGCTGCGCAAGAGCGCATCGACGGTCACGCCGCGGCAATGACCGCGCCGGTAGGACCGGTGCGGCAAGCCGAAGCCGCGACGGCCGCCGCCCAGAGCGCTGCGAGCGCCCGGCCCGTCGCTGGCATGAGCGGCGCGTTCGCCGCCTACGCCGAGAGGCTCGCCGCCTTCGAGAAGCGGGAGCGATGGCGCGAGCGCGACCTGCTCGTGAAGCGAATACTCGACTGTGTTCTTTGCATTGCTTTATTTGTTCTTTTTATTCCCGTGATCGCCCTGGCGGCCATCTGGGTCAAGCTGACCGACCCGGGCCCCGCGTTCTACAGCCAGGAGCGAATCGGCCTGCGCGGGGAGCGCTTTCGTATCTTGAAGGTGCGGACAATGTATTCCGACGCCGATGCCCGCCTCCGCGGCCACCTCGAAAAAGACCCGGCGGCCCGGGCCGAATGGAAACGTTATGTCAAACTCAAGAACGACCCCCGACTCCTGCCGGTCGTCGGCCCGCTGCTGCGCAAATCGAGCATCGATGAACTGCCGCAGCTCTGGAACGTGCTGCGCGGCGACATGAGTCTGGTCGGTCCGCGGCCCTTCAGCGACAACGACCTGGAGCACTACGACCGCAGGTTTCTCGGGTTTCGCGAGACCATGCGTCCCGGCATCACCGGGCTGTGGCAGATCTATGCCCGCGGCGGCGACGTGAAAACGAAGGCAACGCTGGATACCTATTACCTCCGCAATTGGTCGATCTGGCTGGACATCTTCATCCTGCTGCGCACCCCATCGGCGCTGCTGAAGACGGGGAGCGCGCGTTGAACCCGGACGGGCGACGGTGGGCTTCGTTTCGTGGACTTGGCCGCGGCCGGTGCAAAATTGGAAGATCGTTTGATGACGCTGGCTTTGGATCATCCTCGGCCCTCCCCCGCCAAATAGCTCCGAGCGTCGATTCGTGAGTCGTCAAACGCGGATCTTGGTTACCGGCGGCGCGGGATATGTCGGCAGTCACGTGTGCAAGGCGCTGTCTCGCGAGGGCTTCCTGCCGATCACCTGCGACAACCTGTTCAGCGGTCATCGCGCGGCGGTCAATTGGGGCCCGCTCGAAGTCGGCGACGTGACGGACAAGGATCGGATATCCGAGGTCATCGATAAATATCGCCCGCAAGCGGTGATGCACTTCGCGGCCCACATCGTGGCGGGCGAATCGGTGACCTCGCCCAGCGCGTACTACAACAACAACGTTGGCGGCACGCTCTGCCTCCTCGAGGCGATGCGCGACTCGGGCGTGAACCGCTTGGTGTTTTCCAGCACCGCCGCCATCTACGGCGTCCCACAGGCCACCCCGATCCCGGAACATCACCCGAAGGGTCCGATCAATCCCTACGGCGCAAGCAAGCTGATGATCGAGCAAATCCTCGAGGATTTCGACGCCGCATACGGCTTCCGTTCCATCGCCTTGCGGTACTTCAACGCGGCCGGGGCAGATCCCGACGGCGATATCGGCGAAGGCCACGACCCCGAGACGCACGCCATACCGCTGGCGGTCGAGACGGCGCTCGGCAGACGCCCGCACTTCGAGATCTTCGGCACCGACTACCCCACTCCGGACGGCACGGCGATCCGCGACTACACGCACGTATCCGACCTCGCGGCGGCGCATGTCCAAGCGCTCAAGCGCCTGCTTGCCGGCGGCGAAAGCATCGCGCTCAACCTCGGGACCGGACGCGGCCATTCCGTGCGCGAGGTGGTGGAGGCGGTCGAGCAGGTGTCGGGACGGACGCTTCCCGTGCGCGAGGGACCGCGCCGGCCGGGCGACCCGCCGGTGCTGGTGGCCGACGCCGGCAACGCGCGCCAGGCCCTGGGTTGGTCTCCGAAATTCACCGGCCTGGTCGGCATCGTCGAGAGCGCCTGGCGGTGGCACGCGCGCGGCACGCGAGAAGAGCTCTCCCCGGGCCTGCGCGCCGCTACGCCGATCATGGTCGCCGCGGCGTCTCGAGCCGCGATGCCGCGTGCTCCATCGGCGGAACGCGCCCCAGAGCCGGCGCCGAGAAACTGAACCGCAAGCCCATGCGCCTCGTCGTTCACGACTACGCGGGACACCCCTTTCAGATCCAGCTCAGCCGCGAGCTGGCGCGCCGGGGCCACGAGGTGCTGCACCTCCACTTCTCCCAACTGCGAACCCCGAAGGGCGCGGTGGCACGGCGCGAGAGCGACCCCGCGACCTTCGAGATCGAGGGCTTGGCGCTGGACGGGCCGTACGAGAAGTACTCCCTCATCAAGCGCCGGTTCCAGGATCGCTCTTACGGCCGCATCGCCGCCGAGCGGATCGTGCGCTACCGGCCCGACGTCGTGATCTCCGGCAACACCCCGCTCGACGCCCAGCGCGAGCTCGTCGAGGCGTGCCGGAAGCACGATATCGGGTTTGTCTTCTGGCTACAGGATGCCTACGGCCTGTTGATCGAGAAGATCCTGGCCAAAAAGCTCCCGCTGATCGGCGTTGTGGCCGGAAAGTACTACCGGCGTCTCGAACAGAAGCTTATTCGCTCGAGCGACGCCGTGGTGTGTATATCCGAGGATATTGCTCCCCTTGTCCGGGAATCCCGTGTCGAGCCGGAGCGGATACACGTCGTCGAAAACTGGGCGCCGCTCGACGAGATCACGCCGCTCGATGCGGACAACCTCTGGACCCGCGAGCACGCGCTGGCCGGCAAGAAGGTGGTCTTGTACTCGGGCACCCTGGGCCTCAAACACAACCCGGTGCTGCTCTTGCAATTGGCGTTGCGGCTTCGCCGGCGCGACGACACCGCGATCGTCGTCGTGTCCGAGGGCCTGGGCGCCGACTGGCTGCGGCGCGAGAAGACGGAGCACGGACTCGAAAACCTCGTCCTGTTGCCGTTTCAGCCCTATCACCGCATGTCGGAGGTGCTGGCCTCGGCGTCGGTCCTGGTGGCGATATTGGAAGCCGCCGTGGGCGTGTTCTCGGTGCCCTCGAAGGTGCTGAGCTATCTGTGCGCCGGGCGGGCGCTGGTGCTCGCGGTCCCCCCCGCCAACCTTGCGGCGAAGATCGTCGCGCGCGCCGGCGCCGGCCTGGCCGGTGCGTCGGACGACGCCGAAGGTTTCGTTTCGCACGTCGAAAGGCTGCTCACCGACGAGCGGCTGCGGACACGGCTCGCCAACGCCGCCCGCGGCTACGCACTCGAGGCGTTCAACATCGATTCGATCGCCGACCGGTTCGAGCGGATCGTGGAGTCCGCCAGCCGAAGTCGCGCCCAACCCCAGCCGACGCGCGGCCGCTGGCCGGGGCGCCGCGAATTTCCATCGTCGCCCATCGCAAAGGAGATCTAGCCGTGGACCTCAAGAAGCCTATCCTTGTCGCCGGCGCCGGCGGATTCATCGGCGGCCACCTGGTGGCTGACCTGTTGAGCCAAGGCTACAGCCGCATCCGGGCCGTCGATCGCAAGCCGTTCTCGGAATGGTTCCAGCTCTTCGACGAGGCCGACAACCGCCAGCACGACCTCAAGGAAAAGGACGCCTGCTTCGAGGCCGCGAAGGACGTCGCCGAGATCTACAACCTGGCGGCGGACATGGGGGGCATCGGCTTTATCGAAAACTACAAGGCGGCCTGCATGCTCTCCGTGCTGGTCAACACTCACCTTCTGATGGCCGCGAAGGCCCGTGGGGTCGAGCGCTACTTTTTCTCATCGTCGGCCTGCGTCTATGCCGCGGACAAGCAGATCGCGCCCGATGTCGCGGCGCTGAAGGAGGAGGACGCCTACCCCGCCATGGCCGAGGACGGCTACGGCTGGGAGAAGCTGTTCAGCGAGCGCATGTCGCGCCATTTCCTCGACGACTACGGCCTGGTGACCCGCGTCGCCCGATATCACAACGTCTACGGCCCACATGGGACGTGGGACGGCGGCCGCGAGAAAGCCCCGGCCGCCATTTGCCGCAAGGTCATCGCGGCCAAGCTCTCGGGCAAGCACGAGATCGAGATCTGGGGCGACGGCGAGCAGAGCCGCAGCTTCATGTACATCGACGATTGCCTCAAGGGCACGGAGCTGATCATGGCGTCGGACCATCCCGAGCCGCTCAACCTGGGCAGCGACCAGTTGGTGACGATCAACCGGCTCGTCGACATCGTCGAGGACATCGCCGGCATCGAGTTGCGCCGGCGCCACGATCTCACCGCCCCCCAAGGAGTGCGCGGCCGCAACAGCGACAACACGTTGATCGAGAACGTCCTGGGCTGGACGCCGAGCGTCACGCTCGAGGAAGGTCTCGAGAAGACGTACCGCTGGATCTACGACCAGATGGCCGGCGCCGATCGCCGCCAAGAGGAGCGGATTCGCACGCCATCCGTCTTCACCGAGCAGCGCCCGCCAGAGCAACCCGCGGCGCCAAGCGCCTAAGCCCGGTCGGCGCCGGCGCTCGGACCGCCACGCCGACGCCGTTCGAGGGCAGTCCAGGGATGAACCCATGGCACGCCGCCAGGAGCAAGAGCAACGTGCTGCGCAAGGCGGCGGCGTATGCCAACCAGGTTCCCCGGGCCATGGTCCGCCGCCGGGCGCGCGACGCCGACTATGCCGCGCGCCCGGCGCTGATCGCAAACTCCTTTCCCAAGAGCGGCACTCATCTGCTGATCCAAATCCTGCAAGGGCTTCCGAACGCCATCTACTTCGGCAGCTTCATCGCTTCCATGCCGACGATCCCGTTTCGCGAGAGGAGTTGCGAGGCGCACCTGCGCCTGATCGGGCGCACCGTCCCCGGCGAGGTGGTCGGCGCGCACATCTTCTACGATCCCGAGCACGCCGCCGCTCTGGCCAGGCGCAACTGCGCCCATTTCTTCGTCTATCGCGATCCCCGGGACGTGGCGGTCGCGGAAGCGCATTACCTCACCCGGATGAACCGGTGGCACCGGATGCACCGCTACTTCGCACGGCATCTCGAGACCGACGGCGAACGCATCTCGGCCGCGATTCTCGGCGTGTCCGACCCCGACTTCCCTTACGACTACCCCGACATCGCCCGGCGGTTCGCGCGCTACCGCGGCTGGCTCGACCGGACCGACGTGTTCGCGATGAGGTTCGAGGACCTGATCTCCGAGAACCGCCGCGAAACCCCGGCCAGGATCACGAGCTTTTACGGCAGTCGCGGGGATGTGAAAATCGACGCCGACGCCGTACTCGATGAGATCGAGGCGAACATCGATCCACGCAAGTCCCACACCTTCCGGGAAGGCCGATCCGGCGGCTGGAAGAAGGCGTTCACGCCGCGCCACAAGGAGCAGATGAAGCGGGTGGCGGGACAGCTTCTGATCGACCTCGGCTATGAGCAGGACCATGCCTGGTAGCCGCGCCCCTATCCGCGAAGGTGGGTGTCGATGACGCGCCCCGTCATCGAGCGCGCGTTGTTCGTGACGCGTTACCACCCGGTACCCGCGCACACCGGTACGCTGCAGTACAGCTCCCAGCTCATCGCCATCTTCGCCGCGCTGTCGGACCGCCTCGACGTGCTGTGCCAGAGCGACCCGAGACGAGATATGGCGGCGGACCCGAACGGGCCGGAGTTCTCCGATAACGTCGCCTTCTTCGTGCAGCCTCCGGCGCAGCCCTCGCTCGCCGAGCGGGTCGCGAGCCCCCTGCCGCACTCGGCGATCACCCACGCCACGGCGGACAACCGAGGGCGTCTCGGCGACCTGCTGCGCCAGCGGCCCACCTGCGTCGTTCTCGACCACATCGCGTCGGCATGGGCGTACCAGCAAGTGGCGGCGTACAAGGCGCGCCACCCGGAGGTTCGCGTCGTCTACTGCACCCACAACATGGAGCGCGACACACGCCTGTCACTGTTGTCGGCGTCGTGGCGGCGGCCGGCGTGGTTGATCGGCTCGCTCGTCGACGTGCTCCGCATCGATCGCTCGGACCGGCGGCTTGCCCGCCTCGCGGACCTGTTGACGTGCATCAGCTCGGCCGACGCGCGCCGCCACGTCGCGCGCTACCGTCCGCGCCACACCGCCGTCGTGCGTCCGACGTACCGGGGCCGGGTCCGCGCGGACAGGACCATCGATGCAGATGTGCCGAAGCGCATTTGCATCGTCGGCAGCTTCATATCGTCGACCAAGAAGAGCAATCTGTCGGCCTTCCTGACCGAGGGGTACGAGCTGTTCGCGGCGCACGGCGTCGAGGTCATGGTCGTCGGCCGGATGGACGCGGCACACCGCCGCGACTTGGAAGCGAAATGGCCCAAGGTCACGTTCACCGGCCCCGTGGCGCGCCTCGACGAGTACATGGACACGTGCCGAATCGGCGTCATACCCGAGGCGGCGGGCGGCGGCTTCCCGCTCAAGTCTCTCGATTATGTTTTCAATCGTCTGCCTATTTTCTCGTTGGCGCGGGCGCTCGTCGATCTTCCCCTCGTCGCCGGCGCAAACGTCGAGGTGTTTCCCGACATGGGCGCCCTGTGCCGCGCGATCGTCGCGCAGATCGATCGCACGGAGCGCCTCGACGCCATGCAGGCGAGCGCGTTCGACGCGTGCGCCGACTTCAGGAGCGCGCGCCAGCCGCGCGAGGTCATGAGCGAGGCGTTGCGGCGGGCGCAGCGCAATGGCCATGGGCCGCGCGTCGTGGGGCCGGTAGCGAGCCGGCCGGCGGCCGCCGTCGGGAAGGAGGCGCCGTGTACGATGCGGCCGTGACGACACGCGACGAGTATGCGCACGCGGCGCCGGGCAAATCCCCGGTCGGCGCCGCCCTCGTCTTTCTATACCTCGTCGGCATCTACACCCACGTGACCGTGTTCGTGGCGCCGGGGATCCCCTGGCCGGCGGCCGCCGCCGGGCTCGCCGGAATTTTACTTTTCATAAAGAATGCTTACAGAATACAGATACGACATGTCGCTCCAATTTTTTTGTTAGTACTTATCGGATTGTTTTCAATGATGTTTGCTCCTGACTCCATTTCACTATTAGGGGAGCGCGCGCAATCCTTGCTTCTTCTGACATACTCCCTTGTCGTCGGCTACGGCCTCTACCTCGAGCTCGTCCAATGGCGACGAAGGAATGTGGCGCGGCTGTTCTTCGTCGTATCGACCCTCATTCTCATAGGCTGCGCCCTGGAGAATTTCACCGCCTTTGGGGCCATCTCAGACAGCTTTCGACAGGCCGTGTTTCCCGAAGAATTCCTTTACGTGGCTAACCTTCGCGATCAATCGCTGTTCGGCATGGTACGCCCGAAACTTTTCACGGCCGAGCCGTCTTTCGTGGCGATCTTCTTCGTGTTCTCGATCACGATTTGGCTGGTGCTGTCGGCGTCGCCCCTCAGATTCGTCTCGTACTTCCTATTTCTCGCCGTGGGCCTCTTCTTGATCCGCAGTCCTGTTCTGCTAATCGGCGCGGTCACCGGAGGCGCGGCGTGTTTTGCCCCTGCCTCCTCCGGCCCCAGGGCGGTTGGCGCCGCCAGCCTCAACAAGATCGTGCTTGTCGGTCTCGCGCTCGGGGTCGGCGCAGTCTTTTTGTACGTGGCACTGACCACCGTTCTGTCGGAACGGCTGGACGTTATCCTCTCCGGCAGTGACGACAGCTTCACGATCCGGGTTATCGCGCCTATCGTGATTGCTTGGGAGACGATTACCCGTTATCCGTTTTTTGGCGCCGGCATCGGCGGACGAGAGGCAATCTTGGATATTATTCTCCAAACCTATTTGCCAATCGTAGTTAGGCTAGATCACATTTATTACAAACTTGTTTATGGAATTACGAGCGTATTCTGGCTACACTGGATTTTCTTTGGCTTGGTCGGAGGTTCCCTCGCCCTGCTGGCGATCGTCAAGCTCATGCGATGCCTGGGCGGCGGCCCGCTCATGTTCCCGGCCATCGTCATACTCAGCTTCTCCCATACCATGGGCGCGTACGTGGGACCCAGGTACTGGTCCATATTCTTCATCGTGC
The DNA here is from genome assembly GCA_022563655.1 of Pseudomonadota bacterium. Classification (GTDB taxonomy): domain Bacteria; phylum Pseudomonadota; class Alphaproteobacteria; order JAAXGF01; family JAAXGF01; genus JADFMW01. The sequence continues at coordinate 4,861 of JADFMW010000020.1, read as the reverse complement.
TGGCGGCGACGTATCTTGCCAGGCAGCCACCGACCCCGACAGGCAATAAAATGCAGTGGATTACGAGGGCAGGCCACCCTGCAACGCAACGCCTTCCAACTTCTCATAGGGGCTATTAATAACTTATTAAGGATAAAGCTGCGACACTGCTGTATAAATGGGCGGGCCTGACCGACTTCAGCCTATGGACGAACAAATGACGGATGTCTTCCAACAGAACGATTGTCGCTTTTGCCCCGGCGCAAAGACGAAAGACGTTTTGCGGCGCCCAGGATTCAATGTTAAGCAGTGTATGATTTGTGGTGTGATGTGGACAGACCCATTACGGTCCGACGAGGTGTTTCGAATAAGTGACGAAAATGCGTACCTTCAAGTTTCCGATATTGTCTCAAGTGACAATCTCGAAAGACTTCGTCTAATATTGAAATACGCGCCTCAGGATTCCTACAACAAATTATTGGAAATCGGCTTCATGCATGGAGATTTTCTTTGTCAGGCCCGTGAAGTCGGATACGAGGTTCACGGTCTTGATTTGTCGGAATCAGCCGTGTCGGTTGCCGCTTCGAAACTCGGGGATTGTGTGAAACGGGGAACTCTTGATGAGACGCATTCCGGCAATTCCGTGGACATAATTGCAGCGTTTAATGTGATTGAACACATGGACGCACCCGACAATTTCCTAGATAACGCTAAGAGAGCCTTGAGGCCAGGAGGTCAATTAGCCCTGGAAACCCCCTCGCAAGAAAGTCTATATCACTACATTATGTTTTTGCGTGGACGTCTTAATCCCGGCAAGGAATTTGAAATTGGATTACATCCGAACGGACATATGTTTAAATACGGAAAGAAAGCATGGAAAAACATATTGTCCAAACGGGGTTTTACAGTTCTTCATTGCGCCACACGTTCTACATCAATAAAAGAGTTGTTGGTAAAGAAAAAATCATCGGGGATTGCGACCCGCATCGGCATCATCCTATTTGGTATCCTAGCGCGTATGCTTGGGCTGGGTAATAGAATATTCGTAATCGCTCGGTCGCAATAGCCATGGGTACCATAATCGCCGCAGCAGCACACGATTACACGTCGCGGCGGGAAAGATCGAAAGAGGGTGGTTAAGAGATTCCTTACCATTTCTATCATATCAAGTAGCGGGACATGCGCGCCGGGGGCCGGCCGGCATTATTGACGCGCGCGGCTTCTTACCCATCGCTGGCAGGTTGAGTATCTGGGCCCCTGTAAGCCTGTCAATTTGGACGCAGGTTGTGACGAATGACCAAGCTTCCAACGTTCCTGTTCATCGGCGCCGATCGGTGCGGTTCGAAGTGGCTCCACGACATATTTTTGCACCACCCCGACGTCTTCGTCCCCGAGATCGCCGACCCCTACTTCTTCGACCGCCAATACCATCGCGGCCTGGCGTGGTATGGTAATCTGTTCAAGGATGCCCCCACCGGCGCCAAGGCGATCGGCGAGCTTTCCCACGACTACATCCATTCCGTCGAGGCCGCGCGTCGAATCCGCAAAGACTTGACCGAAGTGAAGATCATCGCGACCCTCCGCCATCCGGTGGAGCGATCGTTCTCCTCGTATCAGTCAGCCTACGATGCCGGCGTCATCCGAAGTTCCTTTGAGGACGCCCTAAACGAGCATCCTTTCCTGCTGCATAACAGCCGATACCATCAAAATCTGAGGCCATTCTTCGAACTGTTCGCGCGCTCGAACATCAAGATATTGCTCTATGACCAGCTGATGTCAGACCCACGTGGGTACGCTCGGGAGATATTCGACTTTATCGGCGTCCCCTTCGTCGACGGCTTGGACTACGATGTTATCTTTAATCCTCTTTCAAGGCCGCGCGCTAGCATCGGCGGAGCGATGGCGAAGCTGGCTTCGCGTAGCCTGCGCAAGTGTGGTCTGGTCGAGGTGCTCGGCTGGGCGAAGCGCCGCAACAGCGTTCGAGCGATTTTCTACAAGAACTATTCCGCCGAGCATCGGCCGATGGTCAATCCGGTCACCAGGCGTCGGCTACTCGAGGAATTTGGCGCTGAGATAAACAACCTCGAGATGCTCATCCACCAGGATCTTGCCGCGTGGCAGGTCTAATACTTCTCTCAAGGCTGTTGACGTAAGCAATGATTGTCTGGATTACGGGCATCTCTGGCGTCGGCAAGACCACACTTTGCGAGGCGCTGTTTCGTCTTCTCAAACCTCACCTGCCCGAGCTTGTTGTCCTCGACGGCGACATCATCCGCGAGATCTTCGGCCAAGAGCTGAGCTATTGCGAGACAGATCGCGTCAAGCAGATCAAAAGAATCCAGGCCATCGCCCGCGAGCTCGACCGACAGGGCCTGGTCGTCATCGTCGCTGCACTCTACGCCCACCCGGATCTGCTGCGCTGGAACAAGGAGAATTTCAGCGGCTATTTCGAGGTCTACCTGGACGCGCCGCTGGCGCTGGTAAAGTCACGCGACCCCAAAGGTCTCTATGCCAAGACTGAACGCGGTGACATGCCGCACGTCGTCGGCGTTGATATTCCTTGGCATGCACCGACCGATTTCGATCTGCGGATCGATGCCAGCCACGCGCCAGCGCCGGACGAACTTGCTCTGGAAGTTCTGCAAGCGATACCGCAGCTGGCCGGGGCCCTGCGCGTCGGATCGAAGGAGGCGGCGGAATGAGCGAGCTTGCTATTAGCCGCGTCCAATATCTGGAACTGGAGAAACTCTCCATTGGCGCGTTCGACCCGGTTCACGGCTTCATGAACGAGGACGAGCTGCGCAGCGTGGTTGCAACGGCGCGGCTTCCAAGCGGCGTTCCCTTCCCGCTGCCGATCATCCTCCCCGTCACGAGGGAAGAGGCCGAGCGGGTGCGTGGTCGGCCACGGGTGAGCCTCGTGCATGACGGCAAGGAAGTCGGCCAGATCTCGCCCGAAAATGTTTTCACCCTTGATAAACCCTCGGTGGCACGGTCGGTCTACGGAACCGACGCGATCGATCATCCGGGCGTGCGCTTCTTCATCAGGGGTGGCGACTGGTTCATCGGCGGCCCCATTACGCTGACGGCACGGGTCCAACACGACCTCTCTCGCTTCGATCTGACACCTGCGCAGACGCGCGCGATTTTCCGCGAACGCGGTTGGAAAACGGTTGTCGGCTTCCAAACCCGCAACGTCCCGCATCGGGCCCATGAATACCTGCAGCGCGCCGCGCTGGAGATGGTTGACGGGCTTTTTGTACAACCCCTTGTCGGGCACAGGAAGATTGGCGACTACACGCCCGAAGCCATCCTCACGGGATGCCAGACGCTAATTAGCCAGTTCTTCCCGCCCGACCATGTGCTGTTGGGCATCCTGACCACGGCGATGCGTTACGCCGGCCCACGCGAGGCGGTCTTCCACGCCATTATCCGGCGCAACTACGGCTGCACGCATTTCATTGTCGGTCGTGATCATGCTGGTGTCGGCAATTATTACGGCAAATACAGCGCGCATGAGATGACACGGCGTTTCGACGGCGAGCTCGGTATCGAGATCATGCGCCTGCACGGCCCCTTCCACTGCCGCGCCTGTGAGGGCATCGCCACCGAGCAGACCTGTCCGCACTACACAGGGCAACCGGAAATGGTGAGCGAGATTTCGGGAACCGACATCCGCGCGGTTCTGTCCAACGGCGGCGTGGCACTTCCCCACCTTATCCGCCCCGAGGTCATCGCCGCGCTCAAGGGGATACCTCTGTTTATTGAAAGCGAGGAGCCGTGAGCAAGACCCAGATCGTCGCCACCATTGGCCCGGTAAGCAACACGCCGGAAATGCTGCTGCAGATGTGGGAAGCCGGGATGACGATCGCCCGCCTCAACGGATCGCACAATAGCCTGGAATGGCATGCCGAGACGATTGGATTGATCCGGCGCATCCTGCCGAACGTGCCGATCCTGCTCGATATTCCCGGGCGCAAGATCCGAACACAAATGCTGGCCGTGGAGCCACGGTTCAAAACCGGCGACACGATCATATTGACCACCGATAGCTCCTATAGCAATCCCGACAAGGTTCCAGTCAACTACCAGAGCCTGCACGAGGATCTGTCGCCGGGCGACATCGTCTTCGCCGACGACGGAACGCTCAAGTTCAGCGTTGGGAAGGTAGCCGGCCGCGACATCTTCCTGCGCGCGGAGTGCAACGGCCAGCTCAAGAGCTGCAAGGGCATCAATGTACCATCCGTGCGGCTGAAGACGCAGATGATCACCGAGCGCGACCATCAAATGATAGCCTTCGCCATAGAGCATGGCGTTGACTTCATCGGAATCAGTTTTGTCGAATCGGCGGAGCACGTGAACGCCATTCGAAAGTTGATAAATGGCGGGTGGCCCAGGATCGTCGCCAAGGTTGAGAACAAAGGCGGTATGGCCAACCTCCGCCAGATCCTCGACGCGGCCGATGCGGTCATGATCGACCGTGGCGACCTTTCCGTCGAAACCAATGTCGAGAACGTCGCCCTGTATCAGAAGGACATCCTGCGACAGGCACAAGCGCACGGCAAGCCGGTGATCGTCGCCACTGAAATGCTCAACAACATGATCGAGAACTGCTTTCCGACCAAGGCCGAGGTCAGCGACATCACCAATGCGGTGCTTGACGGCTGCGCCGCCACCATGCTGTCGGGCGAAACCGCGGTTGGCGCCTACCCGGTTGAAGCCGTGGCCACGATGCGCCACATCACCGACGCCGCCATGGCGCACATTTGCGTCCGCAGCGACAATACCGACAGCCCGGACCCCGATCAGCCCCAGGCGATGGGACAAGCCATCGCCCTCATATGCCGCCAGCTACCGATCACCAATATCGTTGCCGTCTCCGTGT